>DASUWA010000019.1 GCA_036378675.1 Acidimicrobiales bacterium | reverse complement strand
GATCCCTGGGGCGTACAGAACATCGGCACCGGCCTCCTGGAACGACTGCAACCTGGCGATCGTCGCAGCGAGGTCCGGGCGGTTGCGGAGATAGTTCTCGCACCGGGCGGTGACGACGAAATGGAGGTCGCCGGCGTGAGCGACTTCGACGGCAGCGGCGACCCGCTCGCGAGCGAGGTCGCCGGCGTACAACTCGGTGCCCGACCAGTCCTCTACGGAACACCCGACAAGCCCTGCGGCGACCGCGAAACGAACAGTTTCGGCAACGCCCTCGGGATGGTCGGCGAAGCAGTTCTCCAGATCGGCCGAAACAGGAAGGTCGACAGCGGCGACGATCGTGGTGGCGTGCGCGATCGCCTCGGCGCGAGTCACGTTCCCGTCCAGCCGCCCGAGCGTCGCAGCGAAGCCTCCGCTGGTCGTGGCGAGTGCCTGAAATTCGAGGGACGCCAGCAGCTTCGCCGACCCGACGTCCCAAGGGTTCGGCATGAGCAGCGGATCGCCAGGCCGGTGCAACTCCAGGAAACGAGCCGCCTTCTCCGGCTGCGACGTCACGGCTGGGTGACCTTCTCCGGCTCCGCTTTCTGCCGCTCCTCGGTCCTCGCCCTGCGCAGCTCCACGACCACTGGGATCAGCGAGATCACAGCAACCGCGACTGCGATCGGGATCAGGTAGTGGTCGAGGTTGTGTATGGACTGGCCTACGCCGTAGGCGGCCAGGGTGACCCCGACGCTCCACACCAGCCCGCCGGAAACCTGCCAGAAGGCGAACGACCGGGCCGGCATCTCCAGAATGCCCGCAAGGGGGTTCATGAGGGTGCGGATCCCAGGTACGAAACGGGCGATAACCACAGCCCTGCCCTCTCCGTACCGCCGGAAGATGTCCTCCGCCCGGTCGACGTAGCGGCGCTTGAACAGCCGGGAATCGGGTTTCTGGAACAACGGGGCCCCGACCCGGCGGCCCAGCACGTAACCCACCTGGGCTCCGGTGACCGCTCCGATGGCTGCGCAGACAACGAGGAGCGTGATGTTGGGATGAGGGTGGTGACCGTGGGTATCTGCCGCCCAGAGGCCCGCTGTGATGAGGAGGGTGTCGCCCGGGAGCACTATCCCGAGGAGGATTCCCGTTTCGGCGAAGAGCACCAGGAGGACTCCGAAGGGCAATGCAGCGCCGAACCAGTTCAGAATTGTCGTGGCACCCACGACCGGCGATGCTACCGGGTACCCGTCCAGGCACCCTCGCGCCTCGATCGGCCACCGCCGCAGTACCTTGTCCGCCGAGCGGGCGTCCAAGCGACGACCTGAGTCCTTTTTCCTGATACCTCTATACAAGACATGCCCAAGCCACTTGTAATCGTCGAGTCACCGGCCAAGGCGAAGACAATCGCCAGATATCTCGGTTCCGACTTCCACGTCGAGTCGTCGATCGGCCATATCCGGGACCTGCCTCGTAACGCCGCCGATGTCCCGCCGGCGTACAAGGGGGAGACATGGGCGCGTCTCGGGGTCGATGTCGACAACGGTTTCAAGCCCCTGTACGTGGTCACCCGTGACAAGAAGGACCAGGTCAAGAAGCTGAAGTCCCTGGTGAAGGACGCCAGCGAGCTGTTCCTCGCCACCGACGAGGACCGGGAGGGCGAGTCGATCGCGTGGCACCTCCTGGAGGTGCTCGCACCCACGATCCCCGTCAAGAGGATGGTGTTCCACGAGATCACCAGGTCGGCCATCGAACGGTCGGTGCGCGACTGGCGGGAGCTGGACCGGCGGTTGGTCGACGCCCAGGAGACCCGGCGGATCCTCGACCGGCTGTACGGCTACGAGGTGAGCCCGGTTCTGTGGAAGAAGGTCAGCGCAGGTCTCTCGGCGGGTCGTGTCCAGTCGGTCGCGACCCGGCTTGTTGTCGAGCGAGAGCGGGCGCGGATGCGCTTCCGGGCCGCGTCCTACTGGGACCTGTCCGGGACATTCTCGAACGACGCGTCCGGGGACACCTCGGCTTTCCCCGCCGGCCTTGTCGAGCTCGACGGCAAACGCCTCGCTACGGGCAAGGACTTCGACGAGAGCGGGAAGCTCGCCCGGACCGCAGTCGTCAGGCTGGACGAGGCGGGGGCCACCGGTCTCGTCGATCGGCTCTCCGGGTCGGAGTTCCGGGTTCGCTCGGTCGAGGAGAAGCCTTGGCGGAGAACCCCTCACCCTCCGTTCATGACGTCCACCCTCCAACAGGAGGCCGGCCGAAAGCTCCGGTTCTCGGCGGCCCGCACGATGCGCGTCGCCCAAGAGCTCTACGAGTCGGGCTACATCACTTATATGCGCACGGACTCGACGACCCTGTCTTCGGAGGCCCTTCAGGCCGCCCGCGGCCAGGCGAAGGCCCTCTACGGAGACGAGTACCTCCCGTCGAAACCACGGCGTTACGACAACAAGGTCAAGAACGCGCAAGAGGCCCACGAAGCGATCCGGCCCGCCGGCGACACGTGGAACACGCCCGACCAGACCGGACTTCACGGGGACCAGCGCCGCCTGTACGAGTTGGTCTGGATGCGTACCGTGGCCTCCCAGATGGCCGACGCGCAGGGGCAGTCGGTAGTTGCGCGACTCGGCGCGATCTCATCCGCAGGCGAGGACGCAGAGTTCAGCGCCAGTGGGAGAGTGATCACCTTCCCCGGTTTTCTGAGGGCGTATGTGGAAGGTTCCGACGATCCCGACGCCGAGCTGGAGGACCGCGAGGTTCGGCTGCCGCCCCTCGCCGAGGGAGACCGGCTCACGGTCATAGCCCTCGAGCCCGAAGGGCACACCACGCAGCCGCCCGCCCGCTACACGGAGGCGTCGCTTGTCAAGGCGATGGAGGAGATGGGTGTCGGTCGTCCCTCGACGTACGCCAGCATCCTCGACACCATCGAGGGCCGCGGCTACGTGTGGAAGAAGGGTTCCGCGCTGGTCCCGTCGTGGACCGCGTTCGCGGTGGTGGGGTTGCTCGAGCAGCATTTCTCGGATCTCGTCGACTACGGCTTCACCGCCTCGATGGAGGACGACCTCGACGAGATCGCTCGGGGGGATCAGGAGGGCGTCCCCTGGTTGAGCCGGTTCTACTTCGGCAACGGGCGAGTCGGGTTGAAGGAGCTGGTGTCGCACAACCTGGGTGAGATCGACGCCAGGGAGGTCAACTCCATCCCGATCGGCGGCGCGGACTCGGGAGTCGTCGTAAGGGTCGGTCGCTACGGGCCTTACGTACAGCGGAGCGAGGACGAACGGGCCCCGATTCCGGAGGATCTCGCTCCCGACGAGCTCACCCTCGAGAGGGCCGTTCAGTTGCTCGAGGCAGGCTCGTCCGACCGGGTGCTGGGGGTCGATCCTGAGTCGGGACAGGACGTGGTCGTCAAGGCCGGGCGGTTCGGTCCCTACGTGCAGGTCGGTGAGGTGCCGGAGGGCGACGGGCGCCCGAAGACGGCGTCTTTGTTCAAGACCATGGATCCCACGACTATCTCTCTCGACGACGCGCTTCGCCTGCTGACGCTGCCGCGAGTTGTCGGAGTCGACCCAGCGGATGGACAGGAGATAGTCGCCAGCAACGGGCGCTACGGCCCGTATCTCAAGAAGGACAAGGACACCAGATCTCTCGAGTCGGAGGACCGTCTGTTCTCCGTCACGCTCGACGAGGCGCTGGCCCTGTTCGCGCAACCCAAAACTCGTCGCGGACGTGCTGCAGGCGCTGCCCCCCTCCGGGAGCTTGGAACCGACCCGGCGACCGGAACTCCGATTGTTCTGAAAGAAGGCCGCTTCGGTCCGTATGTGACCGACGGAACCACGAACGCGTCTCTCCGCAAGGGCGACACGGTGGAGGGCATGACGCCAGAAAGGGCCCAGGAGCTTCTCGCCGAGCGACGCAGCGCTCCCCCCAGGCCCGGTCGAGGCAGAAAGGCGAGCGGCTCGACGAAGAAGGCTGCATCGACGAAGAAGGCTGCATCGACGAAGAAGGCGGGCTCGACAAAGAAGGCTGGCGCCAAGAAGCAAACGTCGACAAGGCAGGCGGGGAGCTGACCGACGAGAGCCTCGTGCGCGACCAGAGAGGACGTTTCATCGTTTTCGAGGGTGGCGAGGGAAGCGGGAAGTCCACCCAGGCCGCCATCCTCGCGTCGCGCCTAGGTGCCGTGCTCACCCGGGAGCCCGGCGGGACCGCGACAGGGGAGCGGCTGCGCGCCCTGGTGCTCGACCTCTCCGCCGAACGGCTCGCGGACCGAACCGAGGTCCTGGTGCTGCTCGCTGCGCGTGCCCAGCATGTTGCCGAAGTGATCGAGCCCGCACTTTCATCAGGACGCGACGTCGTGTGTGATCGCTTCTCGGGCAGCACCGTCTCCTATCAGGGGTACGGGCGCGGGCTCGATCCGAAGGAACTCGCTGATCTCTCCCGATGGGCGTCGGCGGGCGTGGAGCCCGATACGGTGATCCTTCTCGACATCGCGTCCGAACTCGCCGAATCCCGTCTTGCCGAACGCGGATCTCCGGACAGGATGGAGGCGGAGGGGGCCGAGTTCTTTTCGAGAGTTCGAGACGGTTACGAGTCGCAAGCTTTGGCCGATCCGCGCTGGCGGGTCGTCGACGGCAGCGGGTCGATCGACGAAGTAGCCGCACGGGTCTGGAAGGCGGTGCAAGGTGGCGCCTAACACGCCTGCTGCGCTGTACCGCGACGTTGTCGGCCAGGAACGAGCTGTCGCGATTCTCTCCGCAGCCGCCCTGCGACCGGTTCACGCCTATCTGTTCGTCGGCCCGCCAGGTACCGGTAAGGCGGAAGCCGCCCGCGCGTTCGCGGCCTCGCTTCTGTGCGGATCGACGCCCCCGGACGGAACATGTGACGCATGCAGACGGGCCCTCGCGGGCATCCATCCCGATGTCGTCGAGGTCGAACGTGAAGGCGCATCGATCAGCATCGACACCGCGAGAGAGGTAACCCGCATCGCGGCCACCAGCCCGGTCGAACGCGACCGAAAGGTCGTCATCCTCCACGACTTCCACCTGGTCAAGGAGTCCGGGCCGGCGCTGCTGAAAACGATCGAAGAGCCGCCCGCAACGACGATCTTCGTGATCCTCGCCGATTACATCCCACCGGAGTTGGTGACGATCGCAAGCAGGTGCGTGCGGGTCGACTTCGAAGCCCTGTCCGACGCCCAGATCGCAGCGGCGCTCGAAGCGTCCGGCGTACAGAGGGACAGAGCGCGTCAGCTAGCGGAGCTATCGAGCGGCCGGCTCGACCGCGCCCGGCTGCTGGCAGCTGACGACGGGTTCGAGGTGAGGCGACAGGCCTGGTTGTCGGTGCCGTCGCGTCTGGACGGAACAGGTGCGACCGCGGCCGTGATCGCCGATGAGCTCGTCGCTCTCCTGGAAGCCAGCGTGGCGCCGTTGAACACCCGCCACGTCGCGGAAAGGGAAGCTCTCGAAGAGCGAAACGCGCGGGCGGCTGCGGTCAGCGGTTCCGGGAGCGGCCGGTCCCGTGGTGGAGGCCGCGCGTCAAAGGCGGTGCTTACGTCCGGCTTGAAGGAGCTCGAGGAGAAGCAGCGCCGCGAAGCGCGTCGCCAGCGGACCGACGAATTGCGCGCGGGGCTCGGGGTCCTAGCTGGCGCCTACCGCGAAAGGCTGGCGTCGTCCACCGGAACACCTGCCGCTCGCGTCGCGATCGAGTCAGTTTCTGCCATAGATCAGCTGGGAGAGGATCTCCAGTACAACCCTGGAGAGCTTCTCGCGTTGCAAGCCTTGCTCGTCAAGCTCGGGAGGATCCCCCTCCGGGGCTGACCAGACCGGTCTCGTAGGCGATTACCACCAGCTGTGCACGATCGCGAGCGCCCAGCTTGCTGAGAATGCGGCTCACGTGGGTTTTGGCGGTCAGCGGACTGAGGTACAGCTCGCTGGCGATTTCGTCGTTGGTCAAACCCGATGCGACGAGAGTGAGGACCTCCCGCTCCCGGTCGGTCAACGCCTCGAGCTTGCGCGGGTCCGACGTCGTTGTGCTCGGGGATCGAGAGGTGACGACGACCTGCTCGATCAGCCGGCGGGTGACGCTTGGCGACAACAGCGCGTCCCCGCCTGCTACGACTCGCACCGCCGACAGCAGGTCCGCGGGTTCGGTGTCCTTGAGCAGGAACCCGCTCGCTCCAGCGCGCAAGGCGTCGAACACATACTCGTCCGCTTCGAAGGTCGTGAGGATGACCACCTTGGTCGAGTTGAGGGCCGTGTCCGAGCAGATCCTTCTCGTGGCTTCCAGCCCATCCATCCCCGGCATGCGAATGTCCATCAAGACGACATCCGGATGGTGTCTTGAAGCCAGTTCGACGGCGTCGGCACCGTCGGTGGCCTCACCGACCACTTCCAATTCGTTGTCAGAATCGATCAGAACCCTGAGACCGGCACGAATGAGGGTCTGATCGTCCGCGAGCAGCACGCGGATCATCGGCCGGATTGCCGGATCTGTTCGCCGCCCGGCACCTCCAGCACCGCGGTAACTCTCCAACCTCCACCGTCGCGGGGACCGGCGGCGACGCTTCCGCCGAAGGCGGATGCCCGCTCTCGCATGCCTGGTATCCCCGCCCCCGCGCCGACTCCTGCTCCTGCAACGGACCCCGCCGTGACGAGAGCCGGTTTGCCGTCGTCCTCGACGTCGATCACTAGCCGGCCCGATTGAAACGAGACCCTGACCGTGGCGCACGCACCTGGACCCGCATGCCGCAGGACATTGGTGAGCGACTCCTGGATTATCCGGTAAGCGGCCAGCTCGAGCCCCTCCGGCAGAGACGGCGGCCGTATTCCTTCGAAGCTCAGGGAGGTGCGGATACCGGCCTGGTTTGTCGCGTCGAGCAGAGCAGCGAGCTGGTCCAGGCGCGGCGCCGGCGCCGTGTCCTCGGATTCCTCGACCTTCCGAAGCACGTTCAGCACCGCCCGAAGCTCACGGAGACCTTCCCGGCTAGCTTCCTTGATCGCGGTGAGCGCCTGTGCGGCTTGCTCCGGGCGCTCGCCAAGAACGTGCGCAGCCACTCCCGCCTGGATGTTGATCATGGACATCGTGTGGGCGACAACGTCGTGCAACTCGCGTGCGATGCGAAGCCTCTCGGCGTCCACCCGACGGCGAGCTTCTTCCTCACGCTCGCGCTCGGCGCGTTCCGCGCGCTCCTGCATGGTGACAAAGACCTGCTGTCTCGCCGCGACCGCCAGGCCTATGGCAACCGCTGCGATGACGCAAACGACCATGACCGTGTTGGTGCCTCCGAGCCAGCCAAACGGGCCTCCAGCCCCTGTTGCTATGAAAAGGGTCACAGCCGTCACCGTTCCGCCCGCAATCGCGGTCGTGCGCGGCTCGATTCTGGCAACCGAGTACAGAGCGACGTACACCGCCAGCAGTACGGCTCCGGGAACGAACCCGGCCGCCGCGTACGCAGCCGTCAGCGCCACCGTCACCGCCAGAACCGCAACCGGCCACTGCCGGCGCCAGAAGACCGCCAGGCCGGCGAGCACCACGAGCGAGTAGGCGAAGTGCGGCTGGTGAGACTGCAGGAACCGCAATTCCGAGGCCGTGACGTGTTGCTTCGGTGTCTCTTCGCCCAACGACCCAGCCAGGGCGATGCCGGCAATGGCTATTGCCAGCACTGCATCGTGGACACGCGAGCGGACGCGCGCCCAAGCTGGATGTTGCATGGCGGAAGGCTAAACCCTGACGACCGATTACTTCGTCGTCTCCCGGGAGTCAATAGGGGTACCGCGCCGGGAGTACGCCCGGCAGGCAAGCACCCTCCCGTGGATGGAGACGGAAAACCACCCTCAGGCTGACGACTCACAGCCTGCTCTTAGCCAGGATCTTCGACATGCAACGACTGACCACATTCGTCCTCGCCCATCGCCGATCGGTGATGGTTGCTTGGCTCCTGCTCACCCTCGCCGGTTTCGCGACGCTCGGCTCGACGACGAAAAGGCTTTCGACCGAGTTCAAGCTGCCCGGACAGCCGAGCTACATTGCGGACAGCAAGATCCAGGCGCTGTACCACAACGGTGCCCAGACCGTCCCGATCGTCGTATCGGTCACGTCCCCTCCGGGCACCAAGGCCGACCCGGTGGTCGCGGACCGAGTCCTCGCCGCCTCGGCGGCTGCCGTTCCGGGGTCGCGTTATGCCGACCAGCTCAACACCGGTGACAGGGCGTTTGCCACCAAGGACGGGCAAACCAGCTTCGGGCTGATCTTTACCCCTCGAGAGGCAAACGGCTTCAAGGACACCCGCACCTCGGCGGTGAGCTCCGCCGCGCAATCGGCGTCACCGGCGGGTTGGAACAGCGGCGTGACCGGGCTAGCCCAGCTCGAGAACGGCGGGTCGTCGAAGGGCAGCAGCGCGCTGACCGAGACGATGCTCGGCGGGCTCGGATCGCTTGCCGTTCTCGCGTTCGTGTTCGCGAGCTTCATCGCTTTCGTCCCGCTGTTGATGGCGATTGTCGCGATACCCACGACTTTTCTGATCGTCGGGGGGCTGACGCATGTCACCACGGTCAGCATCATCGTCGAGTTCCTCATCGCGCTGATCGGCTTGGGCGTCGCTATCGACTACGCCCTGCTCGTCGTGACTCGATGGCGGGAGGAGCGCGCACACGGGTACGCGAACGAGGAGGCTGTTACAAGGGCCATGAACACGGCCGGGCGGGCGGTGGTGTTCTCCGGTCTCACCGTGGGTGTGAGCCTTCTTGCTCTGGTAGTTCTTCCTGTCTCATTTCTTGCAAACATCGGGGTTGCCGGTTTTCTCATCCCCATCGTGTCGATCGCGGTGGCGCTGACCCTGTTGCCGGCGCTGCTCGCCAGCGCCGGCCCGTTCCTCGACCGCCCCAGGCTCCGGCGGGAGGTTCACGCCAGCCGGCCGTGGTCTGGATGGGCCCGGCTCGTGTTGCGGCACCGCAACTCCGGGGCGTTCATCGGTGCCGCGATTCTGGTCGCGCTGATTATTCCGGTGTTCGCTCTCAACCTCGGAGAGCCCAAGACATCAGCGCTTGCACAGAAGGGAGCCGCCCACGCAACTCTCACAACGCTCCAGCAGGGTGGTGTCCCGACCGGCGTCATCGAGCCAATCGATGTTCTGGTTCAGGACTCGCAGGCACAGGCGGTTGCTGGCAGGCTCGCTCAAGTAAATGGTGTCTACACGGCGGCGGTCTCCAACGCCCCGGATTTCCACCGAGGCGGCACGACCATCGTCGAGGTGCTCGCATCCGGCGAGCCGAGCTCCAGCTCGGGCGGCGCGACCATCTCGGCAGTGCGTGCAACCGCGTCGCACCTGCCGGGCGTGATCGGGGTCGGTGGTCCCGGACCAGGGCAAGTTGACTTCATCCACGCCGTCTACGGATCGTTCCCGCTGATGCTCACCCTTATCGGAATAGCCACATTGCTTCTCCTGACCCGGGCGTTCCGCTCGATCGTCCTCGCCGCGAAGGCGGTGGTCTTCAACATGATGTCGGTGGCTGCCGCTTACGGGATCATGGTGTTCGTTTGGCAGGAAGGCCACGGAAGCAACGCTTTGTGGTCGGTCCCGGCAACCGGTTCAATCACCGTTTGGGTTCCGATCATGGTGTTCGCGTTCCTGTTCGGCTTGTCGATGGACTACGAGGTCTTCATCCTCTCTCGCATACGCGAGGAGTACGACCGCACGGGGTCAACAGACGAAGCGGTTGTGACCGGCATTGGAAGAACCGGCCGGTTGGTCACGAGCGCAGCGCTCATCCTGTTCCTCGGCTTCCTGTCGTTGTCCACTGCCGGCATGACCGACCTGAAGGTCATGGCGACGGGTCTTGGCGCCGGAATACTCCTCGACGCCGTCGTCGTCCGCTCCCTCCTGGTCCCCGCTCTTGTCGGAGTACTAGGCAAATGGAACTGGTACCTGCCCGGTTGGGTTGCGAAGGCGCTGTTCGTCCGCACGCCGCCGGCGATCGACGAGGTGCCCGAACCGGGTGAGCCGATGCCGGTGCTCGTCGGGGCCGGGGAGCGGTAAGCGCATCCGTATCCTCCGGGTCCTTTGGGTCCTTTGGGTCCTTTGGGTCCTCTGGTCCATCGTGCGCCCCGGATCCGTATCGCTTTGGGCGTAACTTCCTCGTTTGGGCGTGGATTTCGGCCATTCACAGCTGAAATCCACGCCCGGACGTAGAGGCACACTCCCGCAACCACCAGGCGCAACCGGCCGGACCTGCGCCTTCCATAAATTCACCGACAGAAGCTGGCCGCCCGCGAAGGGCGGCCATTTGGCGTGGACAAGTCGGACATTCGTGCTGGATCCACCGGGAATCGGGCTGCGTCCTTGTACGGTTTGGGGCAGGGTTGATTGGGCGTTGCTAAGTCGGTGAGTAGAAAGGTCGATGATCAGATCGTGACATCGGTTCCCCGGCGGGTCGCTTGGGAAAGGAGGCCAGTGGTGTTCGATCCAGTGAAGTTCATCCCAGAGAAGGAACGAGTCTCCGAGGTGACCTCCTATCCCTCGCCGTACGAGCTCGCTTGGGAGGAGACCCATTGCGGCAAGTCGCTGTCCGAGGCGATCGAAGCGGTACGGCAGCGGCTGGATGTCACTTACGACCTGGCGTCGTCACTGGTTTGGGCCGAGATCACGGCTCAGACGCCCCGCGTTCCCGCGTAACCTCCTCACCGGTCGGCTCTCGGCGGGGGCCGCCCAAGCGTGATTCCCTGGCTGCTCGCGGAGCTAGAGTCACAGTTTCCAGGCAAACTGCCCGAGTAGCTCAGCCGGCAGAGCAACGCACTCGTAATGCGTAGGTCAGGGGTTCGATTCCCCTCTCGGGCTCGTACCGGTGGGATCAATCCCACGGGAGCGGGCGGGGGTGATCAGGCGGATCCGACCCCTTTAGCTTGCGGCGAGAGCCTGTTCCGATTCGGGTCGCCCGCTACGGCTCTGAGTTCGGAAGACGAGGTCGGTCATTCCGGATGTCTGATGTTCGGAATGGAGACCTTCGACTCTGGCAGAGCGGCGGTCGCCGGAGGATCCTAAGACGAGAGCAAGGAGGATGGCCGGACCCGCGGCCGACGGACGGCAAGAACTTCGAACGAAGGAGCACACTGATGCAGTCTTGGGAATATTGGGCGGCCGATTTCACGGAGCTTCGAGGGGACGTACCGGTCGTCCTGCTGAAGCGCCCCTCGGCAATTAGGACTCGGCGATGACGATTGAAGCCCAACACCTCCCGGACCTCGGTGACCTCGAAGAGATCGAGGAGGCCGTGTGCTGGCGGCTGCTTGCTAGCCAACCGGTCGGCCGGTTCGCGGTGATAGTTGGCCACTATCCACTCGTTTTCCCGGTCAATCATGCGGTGGTCGCCCACGGGGTGATATTCAGAACCGCGCCGGGCACCAAGCTATGGGCGACTCACCGTAACAATGTCAGTTTCGAGGTCGACGAGTTCGACCTGGCGACCAACACCGGCTGGAGCGTTCTGATCCGCGGTGCCGCACGCGAAGTACTACCGGACACCAATCCTGAGCTCGTCAACGCACTTCAAGCCGTGGCCCCTCGACCGTGGGCACCCGGACCGAAGGATCACCTAGTTCGGATAGTTGCGGACTCGATCAGTGGCCGCCGTATCCGCGCAGCAGACCCTCGCGACCGCCCGGAGCCGAGCATTCCCCGATGACAAATACCGGCGGTGCTACTGAGTCCAACGGCTCTAACGCTTCGCGGAAGTCAGCGCTCGGTCTGTCTCTCATTTAGGTTTGTTGCATCCGGGCGCCACCACTCCCTCCCGGAGTTTCCGTCCACGTCAGTCTCGAACTACCAGGGCACTGCGGGACGCTGCCCAAGCCGCCGGCCGGTCACGGCATCCGAGCGAATCCTTACCAAGCGATGACCCGGCCTTGCTGCTCTCGGGACCGGCACCTTCCCGGGGACGGCTTCGAATGCTTCGGGAAGGGCGAGCCCTTTCACCAGGACACTCCAAGGCCTGTCATCGTCGGGGGCCTCAACCTCGAAAGCCACCAACTTCCCCTCGACCCTGGCGAAAAGACTCTCACCAACACGTATCAAGACATCGTGCCCGTCCACCAGATAGTCAACCGGTAAGACGGTCGGTGCATCGAGATCAGGAATGCCGAGGTGGCCGGGCAGGTGGCGGCGGGCGCCAATGGCGAGCAACTGGTGGCACTCGGCAGGTCCCAACACGTCCGATCCCCGTTCGTCGACCCACATGCCTTGAAGATGCCCTAATCGGATCGGTTCGCAACAGAGTCGGAAGTCCCACAACCGTGAGATGAAGGCGACCCGCGTGACTTGGCCTTGCGACGAGGCTTGACCTCAGTGCTCGCCTGCACATAAGCAGCGGTTCGGCGGGCTCTATACGTGGCCGACAGATCCCGCCGTCGAACTACGCCGGGAAACCGCGTCGACGACCACTGCGAAGAGAAGCACCGCTCCGGTGACGATGAACTCCCACTGGACCGCGAGACCGAGCAGGTACATGCCGTTGTAGATCCCGCCGATCACCAGTCCGCCGATCACGCCATGGGACGCCTTGCCGCGTCCACCGAAGAGTGACGTCCCGCCGATGACTGCCGCTGCCACGGCGTAGAGGACCAACTGGCCGCCGTTCACGTTGTTCGACTCGCCGCCCAGCTGGGAGGCATAGAGAATTCCCGCGATTCCAGCGGTCAAGCCGGAGAGAACGAAGGCCCAGGTGCGAATCATCGCGACATTGACTCCGGCGCGCCTCGCTGCTTCGGGGTTTCCTCCGATGGCATATATGTAGCGGCCGTAGCGAGTGCGTTGGAGCAGGAACGACCAGGCCACCAATATCCCCAGGACGATGAACACGAAGAACGGGACCCCTCTCAGAGTTCCGATGTGCGCCCGGTTCAAATTGCATACCAGCACCAGAACCACGCCGATGGCGGCGACGAACGCGATCTTGATCACCGAGAGGCTCCGGGGCGGCGCGACGAGCCCACTTCTGCGCCGGCGTTCATCCCGGAGAAAGACCCGCAGACCGAACAGCGCCACGATCACGATCATGATCGCCCACCCTGCCGCGGGCGTCACGTGACCCCACATCAAGTTGTAGAGGTAGCGGAGATTGGCGCTCCGGCCGTTGAGGCTTGGGTAGCCGGAGAACGGCCCGAACCCGAGGACGATGAGTAACACGCCGTTGAATATGAGCAGTCCCGCGAGAGTGACGATGAAAGAAGGCAGGCGCAGACGAGTGACGAGCGAACCCTGGACAGCACCGACGAGGGAAGTGGCGAGAAGAGCGATGATGATCGCCGCCCACCAGGGCCAGTCCGTCGTGACCGGCTGGACCAACTGCACTGCGATAGCGCCGCCGACGGGCCCGAGGAAGCCGAGCGAAAGATCGATCTCGCCCAGGAGCAGGGCAAAGATCTCCGCCATTGCGAGCACCATGAACACAGCGCTCTGCTGGAACAGGTTGATGATGTTCCCGGCCGACAGGAAGACGTGGTGAGGGCTTACAGATTGGAAGACGATGGTGATGACGATCAGGGCGAAGATGACCGGGAGGATTCCGCTTTCCCCACCTTTCAGGCGAAGCCATTGAGCGCGGAGGTATTCGTTGAGCGTCTGCGCCAGCACCTCAGCCGGGACCAGCGGCGCGGTTGCCTCCGGAGACGGCGCTGCTTTTTCGGCTTCTGTGACGGCGTCGACCTCGGTCGGCGCGTGGTTGACGTCTGGATCAGTCTGAGCCACGATCCGCACCTCCCGCAGCGACCGAGGAAGCCGAGGCTCGGATGCCGACGCCGCCCGTGGTCATGTATTCGACGACGCTTTGGCGGTCGAAGGCGGACGCTTTGTCCTCGGTGACTGTGCGTCCAAGGTAGAGGACTACGATGCGGTCAGCGACCGCGAACACGTCGTTGAGGTTGTGTGAAACCACCATCACCGCCAGCCCGCGATCCCGAAGTCGCCGGATCAACTCGAGCACCTGGGCTGTCTGGGTCACGCCGAGGGCAGCGGTGGGTTCGTCCATTATTACGAGCTTCGAGTTCCACATCACCGCCTTGGCCACCGCGACCGATTGGCGTTGCCCACCGGACAACGAGCCGACCGGCTGCCGGATGGACCGGACCGTCGTCACCTTCAGTCCGGCGAGTGTCTCTGCAGCGGCCCGCTCCATGTCGTCCTCGTCGAGGAGACGGTGACGGAGCCTTTCCCGCCCGAGAAACATGTTCTGCACGATGTCCAGATTGTCCGCGAGCGCCAGGTCCTGGTACACGGTCTCGATCCCCAACATCGAGGCGTCGTGGGCGCTGCGGATCCGAATCGGACGGCCTTCCCAGTAGAACTGGCCACGGTCAGGTTCGTATATCCCCGATATGGTCTTGATGGTCACCGATTTACCGGCTCCGTTGTCGCCGACCAAGGCGGTGACCGACCCGGCCGGCAGGTCCATGTTTACGTCTGCGAGCGCCTGTACGGGTCCGAAGCTCTTGTGGAGGCCTCTGATCCTCAGAAGGGGCTCCGCCCCGTTTCCGTCGGCCATCTCGTCCCTTTCCTAGCCGTACAAGGGTACGCCCTATGGAGATGCGAATCCCGGACCGCCGCCGCCGGTGACGGCGCCGGCCCGGGTGCACGTTTCCCTTACTGCCAGAGTATGGCTCTAAAGGTATTTACGGGGTAATGCCCGCTGCGCTGCAGGCAGCATTTCCAACCGCGGTACAGAGCGACTGCGCCGAGACGAACTGATCCTTGATGACGGTCGACGCCATGTTCGCACTTGTCACCCAGACCGGGGTGAGCAGCGATGCCGGCTGGGTGCTCCCTGCGACGTTGGCCGGCGGGCTGGTCGTGGAGTTCACTAGACCGGACGGAGGCGTCTGGCTGGCCCGGAGGATCGTTGCGAGCGCTACGGCGTCCTGGGCTTCAAGGTAGATGGGCTTGTAAACAGACCCGCACTGGTAGCCCTGGAGGACCCACTCCATCCCTTGCAGCGTCGCGTCCTGACCGGTGGTCGGAATCTTCTTGGCACCCACGCCCTTGTTCTTCAGAACGTTGATCACCGCGTTGGCCAGACCGTCGTTGGCCTCGACCGTTGCGTTGATATTCGGGTGCGCGGTGAATTGCTGCTGGAAGATGGTCGCTCCGGTGGCATTGACCCAGTTTGGGGTGATTTGCTCGCCGACCAGCGTGTAACCCTTGCTGCTCTTCACTCCGGCGGACAACGGAGTGGACTGCTGGCCCCAGATGACCGAGTTGTAGCCCTGGGCGAACGAGACCGCGTTCGGATCGGTGTCTTCGCCTCCACTCAGCTCGAACACCTGCGGGTTCGACACGTTCCACGCCGAGACGCAGTCCTGGAAGCCGTTGCCGATGAGCTGGCCGACCTTGAAGTTGTCGAAGCTCACGTAATAGGTATTGGTCCCGGCAAACGTTGCCCGGTCGTAGCTGATCAGCTTGACACCGTGCTGCGATGCGAGCTGTTCGACTTGGGCCCCGACCGTACTGTTCAGTGGGTCGAACACGAGCACGGTCGCGCCAAGGGATATGTCTGCTTGCGCGTCTGCGAGCTCAGTTGCTTCCTGGCCTTGCGCGTTGTCGATCTTGAAGTTAGACGAGGTGTAGCCGGCCGCCTGGAAGGCTTTGGTCAGGTACGGCGCGTCGAAATCGACGTATCTCGTAGAGGACGTGGTGTCGGGGAGGATTACACCCACCAGACCTTTCCCGGCTGCCGTCAGCCCGGTGAACTTCGACATCTCCGAGAAAGAGCTGTCGAACGACGACACACTCAATCCCGTGGGCACCCCGGACTTGGATGCGGTCGTCGTCGGTGAAGTCGTCGACTTGTTCGATGACGATGAGCACGCCGCGCCAGCTAGGCCCAGTGTGATCGCCAGTGATATACCGCCGACGGTGTGGAATCTTTTGTTTGGCACGCAGTCCCTCCTCATTTGCTGGCATGCTTCCGGCGTCGCGATGTTCGTATCCCGACGCTTTCCTATGGGGTGCCGTAGAGGCGCGAGGCCCTTGCAGCTTGTTCCCCCCTGCGGTTTGGACACTACCTCGGAGTCTGGAAGATGACGATGCTTTTCGACGAAAGCCGAAGGGTGCACGTCGATAACGCCCGTTCTCAGCGAAGTTACAGGTAACTCGCGACCCTTTTGGTCAGGCAAGACCGGTGCTCGTCAACAACCTTTCCACCTGTGCGGCAATTTCGACGTCCTCACCTGCTTCGACTACCACGGTACGAACTCGCGCTCCCTCGCTACTGATGTCAGAGTCCGAGCGGAGGTCTGAGTTGATCTTCGGGCTGACTGCGACGCCCAGGAAACCCAGCCCATCGGCGGTGCGCTGACGTATCGGAGCTGAACGCTCGCCGACGCCTCCCGTAAATGCGAGAACGTCCAGGCCGTTCATCGCCGCGGCCATCGAGCCGACCAGAGACCGCAGCCTGTGGAGATAGACACCCACCGCCAGGGAGGCGTCGGGATCACCTCTATGCTCCGCTTCGAGCAGAGACTTGAGGTCGGAGCTACCTCCAAGACCGAGCAGACCCGACCGGTGTTCGAGGTTCGATGCCAGCTCGGCTGACGTCATTCCGGCATGCTGCTCCAACCACAGCAGGAGCCCGGGATCGACGGTTCCCGATCGCGTGGCCATGACCAGACCTTCCAACGGGGTGAAGCCCATGGTGGTGTCGACTGAACGTCCTGCGTCGATGGCGGCGACCGAAGCGCCGGCGCCGAGATGGCAGCTCACGATTCGAAGAGATCCGGTTGGCCGCCCGATCAGTTCTGCGGCCCGGCGCGATACATACGCGTGGGACAGTCCGTGAAAGCCGAACCTGCGAAGCGGCCAGCGACGGCGCCACTCGGCTGGTAAGGCGTAGGTTGCGGCGTACTCCGGAATGGTGGAATGGAAGGCGGTGTCGAAGCAGGCCACCGCGGGTCGGTCGGGGATTATCGCGGTTACCGAGTCGAGAGCCAAGAGCGACTTCGGTTGGTGCAGCGGGGCAAGATCCGTCAGCGCGACGAGTCGGTTGCGGACTCTGTCGTCGATCAACGTCGGTCCGGTGAATTCGGTCCCGCCATGCACGATCCTGTGCCCGACCGCTTCGACCTCCCCTACCGATCGGATGAAGCGCTCCAGGCGCGGGGTGTCGAGCCTCTCCTCAGGCGCAGAGATCGACTCCGCGCTGAGCGCCCGGTCCCGCTCCATCAGTGACAGCTTCAAGCTCGATGAGCCGGCGTTGACGACCAGCACGCGCACTATGGCTCGAGCCTCAGAAGGGCCAGACCCAGTCGCGGATCTCCGGTGCGTCCTCCCCCTCGGAGCGGGTGTACGCGCGGGCCCGAAGCCGGGCATCGGCCATTTCCTGGCGCAACCCGGCGGCGCTCGATCCCAAACGAGGGACGCGATCGATCACGTCTATCACGAGGTGGAAGCGGTCGAGGTCGTTGAGCATCACCATGTCGAATGGTGTGGTCGTGGTCCCTTCCTCTTTGTAGCCGCGAACATGAAGGTTGGCGTGATTTGTTCGTCGGTACGTGAGCCGGTGGATCAGCGACGGATAACCGTGATAAGCGAAGACGACGGGGCGGTCCGCCGTGAAGAGGGCGTCGAACTCGGTATCTGTCATCCCGTGTGGGTGCTCTGATTCGGGCTCGAGGCGCATCAGGTCCACGACGTTGACGAAGCGGATGCGGAGGTCGGGGATCTCCTTGCGCAGGATCGCGGTGCAGGCGAGTGCTTCGAGAGTTGGGATGTCTCCGCAGCAAGCAATCACGACGTTGGGGTCTCCCCCGTCGTTCGATGCCCAGTCCCATATGCCGATGCCGCGGGTGCAATGCAGGATCGCGGCGTCCATCGATAGGTAGTTGAGCGCAGG
The DNA here is from genome assembly GCA_036378675.1 of Acidimicrobiales bacterium. Taxonomy (NCBI): domain Bacteria; kingdom Bacillati; phylum Actinomycetota; class Acidimicrobiia; order Acidimicrobiales; species Acidimicrobiales bacterium. The sequence continues at coordinate 76,694 of DASUWA010000019.1, read as the reverse complement.
CTGCTTGCCGGCGACGATGACATTCACGTACTGCCGGCTTCTCAAGCAATGGTCGGCGACAGACAATAGGCAATTGGTATCCGGCGGCAGGTACACCCGGATGACCTCGGCCTTCTTGTTGACCACGTGATCGATGAACCCCGGGTCCTGATGCGAGAACCCGTTGTGGTCCTGGCGCCACACGTGCGAGGAAAGCAGGTAGTTGAGCGACGCAAGGGGTCGCCGCCACGGTATGTGCCGGGTGGTCTTCAGCCACTTGGCGTGCTGATTGAACATCGAATCGATGATGTGGATGAACGCTTCGTAGCAATTGAACAAGCCGTGCCTGCCGGTGAGGAGGTATCCCTCGAGCCAACCCTGGCACTGGTGCTCGGACAGGATCTCCATTACTCGACCTTCATTTGCGAGGTGGTCGTCGGTCGGAAGGATGGATCCCTCCCACTGGCGGTTAGTCGCATCGAAGACCGCCTGGAGTCGATTGGAGTTGGTCTCGTCGGGGCCGAAGAGCCGGAAGGAGTGGGGGTTGTCTCGTATGACGTCTCGCAGGTAGGTGCCGAGAACGCGAGTCGCTTCCGAGAACGTGGTCGCCGGTTTCGAAACCTCGACCCCGTAAGGACGAAAGTCGGGCAGGTCGAGGTCTTGGAGAAGCATCCCACCGTTCGAGTGGGGGTTCGCGCTCATCCGCCTTTCTCCGGTTGGTGCGGCGCTCGAAAGATTCGGGACTGGCCTCCCGGTGTCATCGAAGAGCTCTTCCGGTCGGTAGCTGCGGAGCCACCTCTCGAGCTGAGCCAGGTGGTCCGGATTGGTACGCACTTCTGCCAGGGGCACTTGGTGCGATCTCCAAGTTCCCTCGACGGGTACCCCGTCAACTTCCTTTGGACCGGTCCAGCCTTTTGGCGTGCGCATGATGATCATGGGCCAGCGCGGCCTACCGGCTCGGCCGCCTTGCCTGGCAGAGCGCTGGATGTCGGCGATTTCGGCGATGACGTGATCGAGAGTCGTGGCCATATCTCGATGCATGACGTCGGGATCGTCGCCGGACACCCAGGACACGTCGAAGCCGTAACCCTCTATGAGCTCGGTCAACTCTTCGTCGCCAATCCGAGCAAGCACGGTCGGGTTGGCGATCTTGTAGCCGTTCAAGTGGAGGATGGGAAGCACGGCCCCGTCGAAGACTGGATTCAAGAACTTGTTGCTGTGCCAACTTGTGGCGAGCGGCCCGGTCTCGGCTTCGCCATCGCCGACGATGCAAGCAACAACCAAGTCAGGGTTGTCGAATACCGCCCCGTAAGCGTGAGACAGCGCGTAACCCAGCTCGCCCCCTTCGTGAATCGATCCGGGCGTCTCAGGAGCCACGTGTGACGGGATCCCGCCAGGAAACGAGAACTGGCGGAACAGAGCCCTCAAGCCGGGCTCGTCGCGACTGATGTGCGGGTACACCTCGCTGTAGGTGCCCTCGAGGTACGCGTTCGCGACCGCCGCTGGACCACCGTGTCCGGGGCCCATCACGTAAATCATGTTGAGGTCCCAGTTCCGAATCACCCGGTTCAGGTGTGTATAGATGAAATTGATACCGGGTGTAGTGCCCCAATGGCCGAGAAGTCTCGGCTTGACATGCCGTGACTCGAGCGGAACCCGCAAAAGGGGATTGTCGAGTAGGTAGATCTGACCTACGGACAGGTAGTTGGCGGCTCTCCAATAGGCATCGAGAAGGTCAACTTCCTGTTGCGCCAACTGTCGCCCGGTTATGTCGATCGTCACGGTCACAGCTTGCCGCCGTTGCAACCGCTTGCGAACATGATCCGCCGCACGGGTAATGTCCCGCGCAGTCGCGGACTGTTCATCTGGTGGCTACCTCGCCTTTGGATCCACCTCAAAGCTCGGCCCTAGTGTCCCCTCTGTGCGGACGACGGTGGTTCGAGTCGACGTCGAAACTGAGGTCGGCGGCGATCTCCTCGTCCGGTGGGAGCTGCAAGGCGGGCCTGCGGCGGTCGATGTCGCCACCGGCCCGACGCCCAATTGGATCGACCACCAACACCACTTCACTGTCCCTGCGAGCCAAACCGAGCTGCGTCTCGAGCGCTCCGCAAGCCGTCGAACATTTGTGTCGGTGTCCCCTCACGATGGTGGGGCTGCCGTGGTCTCCGCGGACCGGCGGATCGCCTTCGAAGGAATCTCCAACTTCCGTGACTTGGGGGGTTACAGCACCGGAACAGGGAGGTCGGTCCGCTGGGGACAGGTCTTCCGAGCCGACGCTCTCCACGGCATGTCCCGTGACGACCTGGCGCTGTACCAGGAGCTCGGCATGAGAGCCGTGTACGACCTGCGCAGCGACGTCGAGCGCGACGAGCGCCCGAACCCGGTGCCGTCACGGGCGCTGACGATCGTTGGTCGCTCGCCCGAGGAAATCCCCCCGCCACCGCCGCCCGCCGCGACGAGTGCGGCAGGCGAGATTTTTCTGTTCGAGCTCTACGCCGGCTTGATCAAGCACGCCGCGGAGCAGATAGGGGAGCTGTTCACGGGTCTCACGGAGGAGCAGCGCTTGCCGGCCGTATTTCACTGCCACGCCGGCAAAGACCGGACCGGTCTGGTCGCGGCTCTCCTGCTCGAAGCCCTCGGAGTCGAGCGCGAGACCATCCTCGACGACTACGAGCTGACCGGTCGCTACCGCCGGCGAACCGAGCAAGAGCCCACTTTCCAAAGGCTGATCGAGTACGGCATGTCCCCAGAAGCTGCGGCCGGAGTGTTGACGACGCCGAGGTGGGCGATGGAGAAGGCGCTCGAAGAGCTCGACGTCGCCTACGGCGGAGTCGATGTATACCTGCTGACCACGGCCGGGATGAAGGCGCCAGCGTTGGATCGGCTGAGGAGTCGCCTCACCGAATGAAGCCGTCCCCGACGGGCCCTCGGGTAACGTCGGAGATCAGCGTTTGAGGCTTCTCCCGCCCCATCGCTGCCGGCGAGCTTGGAGGCGTATCTGCATTGCAACCGGGAGACGACCACACCGAGGAGGCCCCGCGAGCGGTTCCGCCCCGACGTAGAAGGTCTCCGGGCCGTCGCAGTGCTGGGCGTCGTCCTCTACCACGCCCACGTCGGTTTGCTCAGAGGGGGCTTCTCCGGAGTCGACGTCTTCTACGTCGTGTCGGGATACCTGATCACGGGGCTCTTGTGGGCCGAGCTTCGTAGAGACGGAAGGATCTCCCTCCGGCGCTTCTATGCACGGAGAGCAAGGCGCCTGCTTCCGGCGTCCATCCTTGCGATCATCGCGACGGCAGTCGCATCGCGTCTCCTGCTTCCGCCGCTATCGGTTCCGGCGGCATCAAAGGACGGCATCGCCAGCGCGTTGTACGTCGGTAACTACCGGTTCGCGTTCCAGCAGACCAACTATCTGAACGCCGGCGGACCTCCCTCCCCCTTTCAGCACTACTGGTCCCTGGGCGTCGAGGAGCAGTTCTACCTGCTGTGGCCCTTGCTCCTGATCGTCGGTTCGTTGGTCTGGCAGCGCACGCGCGCCGGAGAGCGACGCCGGCCCGACTCGGTCACCGCCGTAGCAGCCCTCGGCTGCCTCACCGTCGGTTCCTGCGCGTTGTCGGTTTGGTTGACCCACGCGAATCAACCCTGGGCGTTCTTCTCCCTGCCAACCCGAGCCTGGGAATTGGGGGTCGGCGGGTTGCTGGCTCTCGCCGCGCCGGCGGTCGGGGCGATTCCCAGGGCTATCGCGAACGCAGTCGGCTGGGTCGGGCTCGCAACCGTGATCGGCTCTTTCTTGTTCATCGGCGGTTCCACGCCGTTTCCCGGTACGGCGGCCCTGGCTCCGGTGCTGGGAACCGCTGCCGTTATCGCGGCAGGGACGATCCCTCGAGCCGGCCCGGCGCGGGTCCTCGGCAGGCCCCCGATGCGGTTCGTCGGCCGGGTGTCGTATTCCTGGTACCTGTGGCACTGGCCGTTCCTGGTTCTCGCCCCGGATCTGGTGGGCCATCCGCTCAACCTCGCCGAGAACCTCCTCATCGCCCTGCTGAGTGGCGTGGTCGCGGTCTTCTCCTTCCTGCTGGTGGAAAGCCCGGCAAGGGCGTCCGCGTGGCTGGCGGCCGTGTCGAGGAGGAGCCTGCTCACCGGTGGGGCTCTGAGCGCCGGGGGTGCGGTCGCATGCCTGATCGCTGCGACCACCGTCCCGACGCCGTCGGGTCACGGAACAGCACCGTTAGCGGTGATTCAGCAGAGTCGTTTCTCTTCGCCGTCGGTGACGGTGGATCCGCGCCAGAGTCTGGTCAACACTGTCAACTCGCAGATAAACGCGCAACTGACCGATTCGCTGCGGCGCCCCGACGTTCCGTCGAACCTGCAGCCAACCCTCGCGCACGCGCACCACGATGACCCGCCCGTGTTCTACGACGGTTGCATGGACAGCTATCTCGACGCCGCAGTAAGAAGCTGCGCGTTCGGGAGCACAACGTCGGCCACCAGCGTCGTTCTGTTCGGGGACTCTCACGCCGCCATGTGGTTCCCGGCTCTCGACGGCGCGGCCAACCAAAATGGTTGGGAGCTCTACAATTGGACCAAGGCGACGTGCCCGCCGATCCAACTACCTCTTCTTAGCCCCGTGCTCGGTCGGAACTTCACCGAGTGCGAATCATGGCGTCAAACGGTGTTTCAGCGGATAGCCCAGGTCCACCCCGCCATCGTCGTTCTCGGGGTGGCTCGCCATTACGCGTCCACATACGGTTTCACGCCTTACCAGCAGCCATGGCTGAAGGGCTTGGAGCAGATGGTCTCGGACATAACCCACCTCGGCTCGAAGGTGGTCGTCATCGGCCCGATCCCCAAGCCGGCGTTCCTCGTGCCGCAGTGCCTGTCGGCCCACCTCGCTTACGCAAACCAGTGTTCCGAGCCGGAGGACTCGGTGGTTGATCTGACCGGACTGTCAGCCGAACAGGCAGTGGTCCGATCAGCCGGCGGGTCGTACGTCAACACTCTTCCGTGGTTCTGCGCGAACTCGATCTGCGGGACGATCGTCGGCAATCTCGAGATCTGGCGTGATGACAACCACATCACCGCTACCTACTCGGCATTCCTCGGTCCGGCCATCGCGGCGCAGCTCAAGGCCGCTCTTCCCGGCTGACCGCGGATGCACCCACGCCGGAGCTGGCTGCCCGTGCGGGACGGCTCCCCCTTTCCCCTAGCGAACTTGCCGTACGGGTCGTTCAGTGTCGGGGCGAGAGCTAAGGATCGAGCTGTCGGAGTGGCGATAGGCGATCAAGTGCTCGACCTCGCGGCGGTGGCGCGCGCAACCAACGCACCGTTTGCCGACGTCGTCGGGGGTGCCGTCATCAACCCGTTGATGTCAGCGGGACCCCAGGTCTGGAAGGCGGTTCGCGATGGGATCACGGGTTGGTTCACCGACGAGCGTCTGCGTGCCGTGGTCGAGCCCCACCTGTATCCCCTGGAGGGCGTGACCCTTCACCTACCGATCGACGCCGGAGACTACGTCGACTTCTACTCGTCGGAGCACCACGCCATCAACGCCGGTCGGATCCTTCGTCCTGGAAGCGAGCCTTTGTCGCCGCAGTGGAAACACCTTCCGGTGGGTTACCACGGGAGGGCGGGGACGATCGTCGTGTCGGGTAGCCCAGTGATCCGCCCGTGGGGGCAGGTGCGACAAGCGAACGGAGAAGGCCCGTTGTTCCGGCCTTCCGCCGCCCTGGACATCGAGGCCGAGCTCGGCTTCATCGTGGGAGTCCCGAGTCGGTTGGGCCATCCGGTCCCCATTTCATCCTTCGCCGACCACGTCTTCGGGGTCGTGATCCTCAACGACTGGTCTGCCCGTGACATACAGGCCTGGGAGTACGTCCCGCTCGGTCCGTTCCTCGGGAAGTCCTTCCTGACGTCGATCTCGGGTTGGGTGGTCCCGATAGCAGCTCTCGAAGCGGCCAGGACCGAGCCACCGGCACGCGTTCCTACCCCGCTTCCGTACTTGGATGACCGGGATCACCCATGGGGGTTCGACATCACGTTGCAAGTGGCGGTGAACGGGTTCCCGCTTTCCCGGCCTCCTTTTTCCTCCATGTACTGGACCGCCGCACAGCAACTCGCTCACATGACGAGCAACGGCGCGGCGGTTCGATCGGGTGACATCTTCGGCTCTGGAACCGTCAGCGGGCCCACCCGTGATCAATACGGCTCGTTCCTCGAAATGAGCTGGGGCGGCGCCCAGCCCTTCCAGCTTCCCGATGGTTCCGTCCGCAGCTACCTCGTTGACGGCGACGAAGTCGTTATATCGGCGACCGCCCCCGCATCCGATGGCGGCACCCTGGGCCTCGGCGAGGTTCGCGGTCGGGTCGAGAGCCCCCGTCACGACTGACCGGACAGAACCGCATTGGCCACTGGGTAGGGTGGGACCCATGCTGCCGGTCCGGTCGGACGGGTCCCTTGTGGTGGTGGCCAACCGCCTGCCGGTCGAGAGGATCGACACCCCGAGTCCGGGTAAGCCCGCGGAATGGAGGGCATCACCCGGCGGTCTGGTGAGCGCGCTCGCGCCCATACTGCAAAGAAGCGGCGGAACGTGGGTCGGATGGTCCGGATCCGCTGACGAGGAGCTCGACCGGTTCAGTGCCGAAGGATTCGATCTGGTTCCGGTCACGCTCAGCAGCAACGACGTCGTCGATTACTACGAAGGATTTTCCAACTCGACGTTGTGGCCCCTCTACCACGATGTGACCGGCAGGCCGCTGTTCGAGCGCAGGTGGTGGGACGCCTACGTTCGGGTCAACCGCCGCTTTGCCGAGGTGACGTCGTCAGTCGCCAAGCAGAATGCGACAGTCTGGGTTCACGACTACCAGCTCCAGTTGGTTCCGGCGATGCTTCGTCGTGTCCGGCCGGATGTACGGATTGGCTGGTTCAACCACATCCCCTTCCCGGGATACGAGATCTACGCCCGGCTGCCGTGGCGAACTCAAGTGATCGAAGGGTTGCTCGGCGCCGACCTGCTCGGCTTCCAGCGACGCGACGACGCGGCCAACTTCCTCCGGTCCGCGCGGGTCCACTCGGACGTATCAACAAGGGGTTCGATAATCGAGGTGGGAGGGAGGCAGCTCCGTGCGGGCGCGTTTCCGATTTCGATCGACAGCGCAGGTCTCGACAAGCTCGCCCGTTGTCCCGAAAGCGCGGCGAGGGCCAAGCGGATACGTGAGGATCTCGGCAATCCGGACGTGGTGCTGCTAGGAATCGACCGGCTCGACTACACCAAAGGGATCTCACACCGCCTGAGGGCCTTCGGTGAGCTACTTGACGAGGGATACCTCCGGCCCCCGACCGCGGCGCTCATCCAGGTCGCCAGCCCCAGCCGAGAGCGCGTAGAGGAGTATCAGCGCCTGCGCGAGGAGGTGGAGTCCTTCGTGGGCCGGATCAACGGCGACCACGGCCAGGTAGGGCGTCCCGCGGTCCACTACCTCCACCAATCGTTCCCCAGGGAGGAGATGGCAGCGCTCTACCTTGCTGCAGATTTGATGCTGGTGACTCCGCTGCGCGACGGAATGAATCTCGTCGCCAAGGAGTACGTGTCCTGCCGGTACGACGAGTCGGGAGCGCTCGTCCTGTCCGAGTTCACAGGAGCGGCAGACGAGCTCCGGCAGGCTTACCTCGTCAACCCTTGGGACATCGACGGCACGAAGGAGGCGATCCTGCGGGCCGCGAACCAAAGCCCATCCGAGGCATCGCGTCGCATCCGGGCGATGCGCCGGCGTGTTTTCGAGGACGACGTCCACCACTGGGCGGCTACGTTCCTCGGGGCTCTCGAAATGGTTGCGGAGGGCCGCCAGTAGCCGCTTCGCCAGCGGAGAAGGAGCCAGCATGAGGACGCGTCCCGTTCCAACCGGCCGGCGCATGAGCGAGACACAGCCCAGTTTCGTGCCGTACCCGAGGCCTCCCTCGGGCGCCCCCAACGTTCTGATGATCGTGCTAGATGACATCGGATTCGCGCAGCTCGGTTGTTTCGGGTCGCCGATACTCACGCCGCACGTGGACCGTCTCGCCTCCGAGGGCTTGCGCTACAACCGCTTCCACGTGACTTCGATCTGCTCGTCGACACGGGCAGCGCTTCTTACAGGCAGAAACCATCATGCCGTCGGAGTCGGTATGACGATGGAAACCCCGCTGGGTTATCCCGGCTACACCGGAAGGATCCCCGCCTCAGCGGCGACGCTCGCCAGGGTCCTCCGAGACAACGGATACAGCACCATCGCAGTCGGGAAATGGCACCTTTGCCCGCGAGGCGAGTACTCCGCATCCGGACCCATGACCCGCTGGCCGCTGGGCATGGGGTTCGAGCGTTACTACGGCTTTCTGGGGGCAGAGACCAACCAGTGGGCGCCAGAGTTGTGCCGTGACAACACCCTCGTCGATCCTCCCCGTGCCCCAGACGACGGCTACCACCTGAGCGAGGACCTGGTCGACGAGGCGATCCGGATGATCCTCGATCAGAGGCAGGCGACTCCGGCGAAACCGTTCTTCTGTTATCTGGCTTTCGGTGCCGCGCATGCACCGCACCAAGTTCCGCCACAGTGGAGCGATTCGTACCGAGGCTTGTTCGACGGGGGTTGGGAGGCCGTCCGATTTGACATCTTCGAGCGCCAGAAGAGAGAGGGCGTCGTTCCATCGGACACGAGACTGACCGCCCGCCCGCCGTGGATCCCCGACTGGGGTCAACTTGCAGCCGAGGAACGGCGGTTGTTCTCCCGCTACATGGAGGTGTTCGCCGGCTTCGTGACTCACGCGGACGCGCAGATAGGCAGGCTCTTGGCGTCCCTACGCGACATCGAAACGCTCGACCAAACCCTCGTCATGGTCCTTTCCGACAACGGAGCCAGCGCGGAGGGCAGCCAGACCGGCACCTTGAACGAGCCCGCCGCGTGGCTGGGGCAGCCCGAGACTGTGGCGGAAGCCCTTGGACGCATCGAGGAGATCGGGGGGCATCGGGCTTTCAACCACTATCCGTTCGGATGGGCTTGGGCTGGCAACACGCCTCTGCAGCTGTGGAAGCGTTATGCGTGGCTCGGCGGAGTTCGTACACCCCTGATCGTCCGCTGGCCGGACCGCGTTACCGAGCCAGGTGGAGTTCGCCCGCAGTTCTGTCACGCCATCGACCTGTATCCGACCGTTCTCGAAGCCGCCGGGCTCGAAGCTCCCGAGCACGTCGACGGAGTTGTTCAGCAGCGAATCGACGGCGCGAGCATTGGTGAAACCTTCTCGGACCCTGCGGCGCCGGATCCCAGGACGACGCAGTACTTCGAGATGCACGGTTCACGCGGCATCTACCACCGCGGTTGGAAGGCGACGACCGATTATGTCTCGCCCATGTTCAACGAGCGCGCGCACATCGAGGGCAGCCATGACTTCGACGACGACCACTGGGCGCTGTTCAACCTTGACGAGGATTTCGCCGAAGCGATCGACTTGTCGGCTGAGCATCCCGCGAAAGTCGAGGAGCTGAAGGATATTTGGTGGGCAGAGGCCGGCAGGAACCAAGTGCTCCCGCTTTACGAAGGCCCTCAATCGCTGAGTGCAGTCCACCCATCGGAGTTCCTTCAACCCCAGGAGGCGGTCTACCGGCCTGGAACCGGTCCTGTTTATGAAGGCGTGATGCCTTCGCTGGTCGGCGGCTTCTCGGTAGTTGCCACCGTCGAGCTTGATCCCGGGGAGATTGTCGACGGAGTCCTTTGTGCTTTCGGCGACCTCAACGAGGGATGGGCCCTCTACCTTCTGGAAGGTAAGCCGCTAACGACCATGGTCTCGTTCGGTCACACGACGCGCCTCGCAAGCGATGCCGTGGTTCCCGTCGGCTTGCGCACCATTTCGGTCGAGTTCCGAGCCGCGACGCCGGGCGAACACAACCTGTCCCTTCTCGTCGACGGAGAGCCGGTTGCGAGCGGACATCACCCGGGTCCGGCGGTCTTCCCTGCTGTTTCGACAGCCGGTGGAGGAATGCTCGTAGGGCGCGACCGGGGGCTACCGGTGAGCGACGACTATCGACCCCCGTTCCCATTTCGAGGGCGGCTTCATGAGGTGCGCGTTCGCAGTGGGAGGTCCGGAACGCGCCGGGATCCGCAGGAGGCAATCCGAACGGCGACTGCGGCGGATTAACCGAGCGATGGCCTTTTAACCCGAGCAATGGTCTTGGCGGCGGTCGCTCGCACACCGCCGCCGGCGGATGAGCCTGGTCAGTCGGCTCCGCTGGACAAATTGAGCGTCGTCGTCGACGTGGGCGCCTTACCGGTACGGAGGACATTGGCGGCCGATGGATGAGCGGTTCCGGCGGGTCCGGCTCCGAAGGCGGCCAGGACGTTGGTCGTGATCTTGGTTACCACGCCTTGGTTGGTGCAGGTGGCGCAGTAGGGCACGATCGAGCCGACCCAGTCGATCGTGCCGGTATCCCAAACACCCGCACCGGATTGAGCGCTGTAGTAGGTCATGTCCGCCTCCTCTCGATGCCCACCGCACCGGACAGGCGAACGAGCGACGACGGAGACGTTCCCGGGGTTCGGGGCGTACGGGTCGAAGTGGTCGTACTCGGGCCCGACCACGCCGTTGATGTGCGCGCCGCTCACCAGCCCGGTTCCGTTGAAGAGCCACTCGTTTGGCGACGTCACCACCATGTCGGCCTGCACCGGATTGCACTGCCACATCTCGCCGAGAAGGAGGCTCTCCGGCTCGTTGTTCGGCCAGTCTCTCCAGGCCCACGGGGTGACGTCGGCGTTGTCCTCCCCGAGAAGCGGGTCCGCATGAGGGTCCTTGTAATCGATTAGTTCTCGGTCTGGACCGAGCTGAGAGGGCTCGAGACGGATGTGCCTGTATGCGGCGTTGGCCCCGAGGAACACCAGGTTCACTCCGGCGTCTCGGGCGGCCGTGACGCCGTTGCGCATGCTCAACGTCCAATACTCGTCATGGCCCAGCGAGATGAACGAACGATGCCGAAGCAGGGTCTCCGGCCTTTGACTCAAATCGATGTCGGTCGTGTAACTGACGTCCAGTCCCAGCGACTCCATCATTGACACCATCGGGAGCTCGAGGCCGACGAAATCCCCACCGCCGTACCCGAGCGAGTAGGGACGGTCGAACGACACAACCCGTGATCGCGCAGCCAAACCGGTGCGCCCCTTTTCCGTGGGCCCGGCGTAAAGGTCGTAGCCCCCGTAAAGGTTGTATGCCTGCCAGGTAGCGACGCTGTTGTTCACCAGGTAGGCCGAGCGACTCGAGTCGTCCCGCACCGTCAGCGGAATGTGGCTCTGCCATCCGTTTGAGGTGGTGAGCTTGAACAGGTAGTCACCTTGGACCCAACCGGCGGTGAAGACGGTCAGCGGATCGGTCCACGAGCAGGACACCGTCTTGGTGGTCTTGCTCAAGGGGCAGGAGGGCTGTTTGACCCCAGCGACCGGACCGGTGGACCAAACCGGGTGACCGAGTGCACCTCCGTAGTAGCCCATGCGGAACGCTTCGACTTGGAAGGTCGGTGCGGTCGTCGAGATGTACAGGTTGACGGGATCGCCCACTCGGACGCTCACAGATCCGGCGTAACCCTCGATCTGGCCCGCGGTGGCCGGTTTGGTGAGCCGCCATTGAGATGCGCCGGCCTTGGCGTTCTCTGCCGATACCCAGCCGGCGCTCGAGGACGGACTGAAACCAAGTTGCGCAGCGAGTGACTCGACCATCGCAGGAGATGAAGGAGCCGCTTGGACGACGCCGACTTTCCCCGCGGATGCTCCAGAAGACGAGGCGTGCTCAACGTGCCCCGGGAAGAGTTCAAGACCGGTCGCGGCCAGTGCGGCGGCTGCGAGAGCCGAGCCCGCTAGGACAAAGCGGCGTCGACGCGCCCCGGGAAGCGGCTGCGCCAGCTTGACGAGCCTGTCGTAATGTTCCCGCTCCCTAGCGCGGGCGCTGTGCTTCGGCCTGTAGCGGGACAATCGAGGCATTATCCCACGGGGATGTTCTGGCGAGGGGACACCCGCCCGTGTTGACCGGTTTGATCGCCTCCACCTGCGGGGTATATCAAATGTCGGCGGTTGCCCCTAGTGGGGTACGAATCCACCAGGGGTTATTCGGAAAGGAAACATCCCGCTAATGGGCTTAATTCTGCTTGTCCTACTGCTGACATTGCTGTTCTTTGGGCTGGGATTTGCTGCCCACCTGCTGTGGATCCTCGCGGCGATCTTCCTGGTCGCATGGGTCGCAGGTTTCGCCTTCCGCAGCGGGGAAGGATCACGCTGGTACCACTGGTAGGTGCCACTTTCATGCGAGAGCACATATAGGTCAAATAGGAGGAGAAGCCGCTGATGACAGAGCGTTACCCACCTACCGACATCCCTCCCACGGGTGTCCAACAGAGCCAGTTCGGATACCGGTCCACACGGTCACTTGCGGTTGAACGTCAACCCTGGAGCCCTGCCCAGCTTGTGTCGATAATCCTGGGCATCGTCTTCTTGGTCTTGGGCGGTATTGCCATCGCTCGAACCGGCGTCGATTTCAAGCGGTTGACCAGTGAGCACGTGGACGTCGCCGGGTCGACCCAAACTCAGCTCATGGGTTACCTCGAGCTCGCTTACGGCGCCTTGCTGTTGGCAGTCGGGTCGATTCCCGGTGCTGGGCGCGCCGGGATGAGCTTTCTCGGGATCCTTGGGCTCGTCTTCGGCATTATCGTCGTCGCGCAGCCCTCGACGTTCTTCCACTCGCTCGGCATCGGCAGCGGCTACGCGACCTTCCTGATCGTCATCGGAGCGATCCTGATGATCACCGCGATGGTTTCGCCGATCTACTGGGGGTTCACCCGCCGTTACGGGGACACTCGGGGGCACCGGGCGACCACGGTCTGATCGACTGTGATCGACTGAAGGATCACGCCCCCACCAATCAGAAACCGGTTCTAGTTTTCTGCACGTATGTGATCGCGCGGGCATGGTCATTGCTTGACCAGAAAGCCCGGAAATAAAGGCATTTGTCCGAAATTTGACACTCCCGTTGGACGGGACAGGTGCGCGCATGCCGATGGAACTGCGTTGTAGTGTTCGGCCAACCCTGGGGGGACCAGTAAGGAACCGGTTGGACTATGTCGCAATTCCTGTCGCTCACTGTCGCAGGCATCGCCACCTACGGGTGTGTATACGCCCTGACTGCGATGGGGCTCGTCGTTACCTACACGACATCAGGCATCTTCAACTTCGCCCAAGGCGCGATAGGGATGATCGGCGCCTTCCTCTACTGGCAGTTCTCTCAAAGCTTCGGATGGTCGACCTGGCTCTCGTTCGTGCTGGTGGTGTTCGTCCTGACGCCCGTGCTCGGCGCGGCTATAGAGCGGTTGATCGTCCGCCGGCTCGAAAGCGCTGCGCTCGAAGCGCGCCTCACAGTCACCATCGCGCTCCTGCTGCTCGGCATTGCCATCGCCACGGTTGTGTGGGATCCGCGGGTCAGCCGCAGGGTGCCGCAGTTCTTCAACGGGAAGCAGGTGAGCATCGGCGGAGTCGTGCTCACGTGGCACCAGCTCATCATCGTCGGGCTGGCGGCGCTCGCGGCGATCGGTTTGCGGCTCTTCTTCTACCGCACCCGGCCGGGGATCGCGACCAGAGCGGTCGTCGACGACCGGGAGCTGTCCGCGCTAACCGGGGCTAGGCCCGCTCGTTACGCGCAGCTCGGTTGGGCGATGGGGTGCGCACTGGCCTCCCTCGCGGGAATCCTCATCGCGCCCCTGGTCAACCTCGACATCACCAACCTGACGTTGCTTGTGATCAACGGCTATGCCGCGGCGATGGTCGGTCGCTTGCGCAGCCTCCCGCTTACCTTTGTCGGCGCCATAGCCCTGGGGCTGACCCAGTCGTACGCGGTCGGCTACCTGCCCGTGGGGGACATCTGGACGTATATCGAGCAGGTAATCCCGATGCTGTTCCTGCTCGTGGTGATTCTCGTACTTCCTCAGACCCGCGCCAGCCTGGCCCGCCGGGTTCGTGTTCGCGCACCTCGTGTGGTCGGACCCAGGGAGTCGTTCGTGACCGCGGCGCTCTTCGTCGGCGTTGCCGTGGTCGTTTCGATGACGCTCTCACCCAGCAATCTGAGCTACGCCAACCGAGGTGTAGCACTCGCGATCATCATGCTCTCGATCGCGTTGCTCACCGGCTACGGGGGACAGGTTTCGTTGTGCCAGTTGACCTTCGCCGGACTCGGCGCATTCGCAATGAGCAAGGTCGGCGGGACGGGCGGCTCCTTACTCGGCCTGCTCGCCGCGGTCGGGCTGGCGGCAGCCGTTGGCGCCCTGGTGGCCTTGCCGGCGTTACGGCTGCGAGGCCTTTATCTGGCCTTGGCGACTCTCGCGTTTGCGTATGGGATGGACAACGCGTTCTTCAACAACATCCGCGTTTTCGGCGTCTCGCTGTCCCTTCCAGTCGCTCGACCTCACGTGCCGGGCGTGTCGTTCAAGAGCAACGGCTCATATCTGATCCTGCTGTCGGCGGTCTTTGCGATTCTGGCGGTCGGTCTGCTCGCGGTCAGACGCTCGCGATTCGGCCGCCGGCTCATCGCCGTCAATGACAGCCCGAGCGCGTGCGTGACCCTCGGCATTGGAATGACCCGGACGAAACTGGCCGTCTTCACGCTCTCCGCAGCGGTCGCCGGACTTGGCGGTGCGCTTTACGGCGGGGCCCAAGGCGCGGTGGCACCGAACGATTTCACATTCCTGATCAGCCTGACGCTCCTGCTCCTCGCAGTCGCCTGGGGGATCCGCACGATCGGTGGGATGCTCATCGCCGGGATCCTCTTCGCATTGGGGCCGCTGCTACAGCAGCACCTCACCCAACCGAGGGACGTCGTCCCTCTGCTGGTCGGTCTCGCCGCGATCGGAGTCTCGCAGAACCCGGAGGGGACGTTCGGTGGGAACACGCTGCTTCAAAGGTGGAGAGACCGTAGAGCCGCTGCACCGGAGATCGTGACCAGCGATGAAGGCATTCCCGGCACGGAGGGAAGGTTGAGCCATGCTGCGGGTTGACAGCGTGTCGGTCAACTTCGGGGGGCTCAGGGCGATCGACTCACTCGAGCTGGATATTGCCGAGGCGATGGTCACCGGGTTGATAGGACCGAACGGCGCCGGGAAGACAACGACCTTCAACGTGATCACGGGATTGCAGCGCCCGACCAGTGGCCGTGTCCTCTTCGGCTCGAAAGACATCACCCAGCTCGGCCCTACGGCAAGAGCTCGGCTTGGTCTCGGAAGGACGTTCCAGCGACTCGAGCTGTTCGGTTCGCTCTCCGTCGTGGACAACGTCCTGGTCGCCCTCGAAAGCCGGGGAGCTCACGGGCGCAGGGCGAGGCAACTTGCGGATCAGCTTCTCGACCGCCTGGGCCTATCGCAGGTCGCCGGCGCGCAGGCCGACATTCTCCCAACCGGAACGGCGCGACTGCTGGAGCTCGCCCGAGCGCTGGCTTGCGAGCCGAAGGTGCTGCTCCTCGACGAGCCGTCTGCGGGGCTGAACAGCACCGAGAGCGACCGGCTCGGCGGGCTTCTGAGCGAGCTTGCTTCGCTTGGTGTCGCGGTGCTGCTTGTCGAGCACGACATGGGCCTGGTTATGCGGATCTGTTCCCGGATCCACGTTCTCGATTTTGGCCGGCTGATCGCTTCAGGGTCACCTGAGCAGATCAGTTCCGACCCCGAGGTCCAAGCCGCGTATCTCGGGACCGCCCCGATGGGTGCCGCGTGACCAGTACGACCACCGAGGAGACCGGCGCGGCCGGCCGCAACCCGGACGCGTCGACCGCGCCTGCCCTTGAGCTGAAGGGGGTCAGCGCGGCCTACGAGCGAGTCGAGGTCCTGCACGAAGTCGACATCGTGGTCCCCGCGGGCCAGGTGTTCGTTCTTCTCGGGCCCAATGGCGCGGGCAAGTCGACGACCCTCAGGGTGGCGAGCGGGCGCCTTCGTCCCACCCGCGGCGAGGTGTGGGTTTCCGGCGCCAACGTCACAGGCATGACTCCCGACCGGCTCGCTCGTCAAGGCCTGTGCAGCATTCCCGAGGGGCGGGGCATCTTCCCGAGCCTGACTGTTGCGGAGAACCTGCGGATGTGGACTTACCGCGGCGGGTTGAGGAGGGCGGAGGTCGAGGACATCGCGTACCAGCGGTTCCCGGTTCTCAAAGAGCGCCGGCGGCAAACCGCCGGCACACTTTCAGGCGGAGAGCAGCAGATGCTTGCGATGTCCCGCGCACTCTCCACGAACCCTGCGTTGCTGTTGCTCGACGAGATCTCCATGGGACTGGCTCCCTTGATCGTCGCCGAGCTCTACGAACTGGTGGCTCAGATCGCGGCCGAGGGATTCGCAATTCTCCTCGTCGAGCAGTTCGCCGAAACCGCGTTGAAGGTTGCCGATCTGGCGGCGGTGATGGCACAAGGCCATATAGAGCTGCACGGGACACCTGCGGAGGTGGCCCAAGCTGCGGGCGATATCTACCTGCGAACCGACCGTGTAGCCAGAGGCTCGACCTGAGAGCACGTTAGTTCGGCGCATTTCGCGCGGCGTGGAGAATACGCGCGCGCTGTTCCAGACCACTCGACCAACGAAAGGGATCCTTAAGGTGAAACGCAACAGTCGACGGACGGCCCGGCTGCCAGATTGGTCCCAGTTGGTGGCCGTCGCAGGCGTGGCGGCTCTTGGCTTGAGCGCGTGCAGCAGCTCGAATACGAAGAACTCGAGTTCTGCCGGCTCCAGCTCCGCTACGAACCCCGGCGCTTCCTCCGGAACCGGATCGACGATCCCCCCGCCACCAAAGGTCGGCGGCGCGATAAGTGGTCCTGGTGTTACCGCGAGCACTATCACGATTGGTCAGATCACCACGACCTCAGGTCCGGTGCCGGGCTTGTTCCAGGATGCCAACGACGGTCTGGACGCTTACGTCGCTTACGTCAACGCCAACGGGGGCATCGCGGGCCGCACCCTCAAGGTCATACATGTCGACGACGCGTTCGACTGCAATACCTACACCCAGGAGCTTCAGCGGTTGAGCACCGAGGTGTTCGCAATGGTGGGAACGTTCACTCTCAACGAGTCCTGCGGCCAGGCGATTCTCAAGGCGAACCCGAACCTGGTCGACGTCGAGGGCTCGATCCTCAACCCGGTTCTTTACAACGGCTTCCCTAACGTGTTCAGCCCGACGCCGTCACCGCCGGGGTACACGACAACGGGATATCAATGGATCAAGGACAAGTTCCCGTCGGACATCACCCACGCGGCAACTCTCATCCCGGGCGCCGCGCTGGCGAACGGCAAGCAGGAAGATCTCACCGCCGAGTCGATCGGGTACAAGTACGTTTACAGCCGGGTCATCGGTCCGATCGAAACGAACTTCACGAGCGACATCCTCAGGATGAAGTCTTTGGGTGTGAAGATCGTCGACCTCGGTGTCGACGCGGTCAGCCAGGATGCGAACTTCATCCAGCAGGCCAACCAGCAGAACTTTCATCCTGATGCGATCATCTCCGCCGCCGGCTACGACGCGCATCTGCTGAAGCTGATAGGCGATCCCAACGCCGCGAACAACGAGGTGTACTCGCCGCTGCTCTACTCCCTCTATCTGGGAACCGACCGGGCGACGGTCCCGGGTGTCAATACCTTCCTAACCTGGCTCGACCACGCCCATCCGGGGGAGTCGGCGAGCATCTTCAGCGTGTCGGCTTGGGGCGCCGGGATGTTGCTGGAGCAAGGAATGTCCCAGGCCGGATCCCAGGTCACCCAGACCTCCGTTATCCAGGCGGTGGGCGAAATCACCAGCTTCGAATCGGGTGGGCTGACCGCACCGTTCAACCCGGGGCAGCGACTCGGGGCGCATTGCATGGTCATCGCCGGCATCCAGCATGGTGAGTGGGTTCGGATCGATCCGAAGTCGGGCTTCGAGTGCAACGGGACGTATCACGACGTGCCGCTAAGCGCCTTGAAGTAGGTAGCATCCGCCAATGTCGCTCCAAGGTGAATACGAGCCGAGCGCCTACCAGTGGGTGCGGGACCAGGTAGCGGAGTACGAGGCGTCGAACGGTCAGAAGGCCAACACGCTTCTTGACACCGGTTTACCTGTGGTCATCGTGACCACGCGCGGCAACAAGTCGGGCAAGATCCGGAAGTTTGCTCTCATGCGCGTGGAGCACGATGGCGAGTATGCATTGGTTGCGTCGCTCGGCGGCGCCCCGAAGAACCCGGTGTGGTACTACAACGTCAAGGCCGACCCGTCCGCGCTCACTATCCAGGACGGGCCGGAACCATTCGACGCGGTAGCGCGGGAAGTAACCGGGGCCGAGAAGCGCGTCTGGTGGGACCGGGCGGTCGCGGCGTACCCGCCATACGCGGAGTACCAGTCCAAGACCGATCGAGAAATCCCCGTGTTCGTCGCCACCCGCCGCTAGGCAACCCGGCGCCGGGGCGCCTCCCGGGCAACGTCGGATTGGTGCGTCTCCAGGTCCGAGTAGGCCGCCGAGAAACGCTCGACGGTCGCGAGGGAGACCGACTCCGGCTGGAAGCTGCCGGCTGAATATGTGTGCAGCCAGGTAGCCAACCCGAATGCCGGGGTCGACCGGTACCGCTCCCACGCGGAGTCAAAGCGGGGCGGCGGGACCCCACCCGATCTGAGCGCCTGGAGGTAACCCTTCAAAAGGTCTTGTTCGTGCGCTCGGCGATCTTCTACCCCGAGGCTGCCGGCCAGGAAATAGCCGACGTCATGACACCAGTCGCCGGTTCTGACGAGTTGCCAGTCGTAGAACCCGATTCGTTCGCCGGGCAGGCTATAGGTGTTTCCCGGGTGGGGATCGCCGTGAAGAACGGTTCGCGGGCCGAGTTGAGCCAGATAGGCGCTTGCGCGGAACTGTCTTTCGAGGTTCGCCGAGTCAACCTGGCGCGGAATCAATTCCGGTCGCCCCGAGCGTCGCAGGCGGCGCAGGCCGTGAGCGAGGCTCGCCCGTGACACGGGAGCCCATACCCGCCCGAGCCGCCAAGGCTCGAGGAACCTCAAGCTGCTAGGAAGCGGCCGATCCCAGAACGCCGCGTGCAGGCGAGCCAGGCCGGCCAGGCCATCGGCCACCTCCGACACGGTGAGGGCGGTCGTCGCGTCGTTGGCCCGGCCACCGCGCGCAGTTATGTCCTCCATCACGACCAGGGACCCGAACCTCGAGCGGTCGGTAGCAGCCGCGAAGAAGTCGGGATGCTCCAACGGCAGGTCCACGCCGGATCCGGCGAGCAACGCCTCCGCCTGCCAGGCCCGGAGGGCGACCAACGCCAAACGATTGAACAAACGGCCCTGGATCTTCACGAACGCTGAATCAGGACCGGCGCCCTTTCGATAGAAGAGCCGGAGGGTGGTCCGCCGGTTCGTTCCGTTTCCCACCGCTCCGGTCTCGACCCGCTCGACGATCGCGCCGGGGAAGCGTTGACCAAGCGCGACCGTCATGAACTCCGGGGTCAACTCGGCCAGCGAGCCGGGGGCCTTCAGCACCGGGCCAGTGTGGCAGGTGCGAAGGTTGGGGCCCCGTCCGGGCCTGGTTACAAACTCGGGAAGTTGACGAACTTGTGGCCCCAGAACGCACCTTCGGTGATCTCGTAGACGGGCACCTCTTCGGTGACTTGAAGCCCGTCGTAACCGAACTCGACCGCGAACCCGCCGGGGCTGATCACATAGAAGGACACCATTTGGTCGTTGGTGTGACGCCCGAGCGTCTGCATGACCGGCACACTGAGCTTCTCGGCTCGGTCCCAGGCGCGCCCTACGTCGTCGAGCGACGCCCCCTCGACCATGAAGTGGACCAGGCGTCCCGGACCGTCCATCGGCAGAATCCCGACCGTGTGATGTCGCGGGTTGCAGCCGAGAAACCAGAGCGTTTCGAAGCGCGGGCTGCCGTCTTCAGCCGGGGCCGCGGGAAGCCGCAAGGTGTTCCTCCCGCGGAAGCCGAGCACCCTCGTGTAGAAGTCGAAAGAGCCGGCTCCATCCGACACCGTAACCACCACATGGCCCATGCCCTGATTCCCGGTCACGAAGCCGCTCACGTTGGGAGTCAGTGCGGGGGTGTGGCTGAGCACGACGCCCCAGAACAGCTCGAGTTTGTTCCCTGAGGGATCGTCGAACCTCACCCCCTCGGTAATCCGCCGGTCGCGGCACTCCACCGCGTCGAGCGGGGCGACCTTCGTTCCTGTCGCCTCAACCGCTTCGGTCAGCTCTGCGAGCTCGGCGGCGTCCCTCACTTCCAAGCCGATCGCTTCTACGCCATTCTGAGCTGAGGGTGCGATGACCAACCGGGGCGGGTAGTCGTCCATCCTGAAATAGAGGGCATCCGCGTCGTCGCCGCGCACTTCCATCATGCCGAGGAACTCGCCCGCGAAACGGCGCCACCCCTCGATGTCTTCGCTGCCGATCCTCAGGTAGCCGAGTGAACGAACAGGCATCTGGCACTTCCTTTGGTCGCTCGCCGGCGGTTCCGGCAGCGTTGAAGCGTACGGTTGGCGTCAAAGCGCTCCAACCGCCCCGTCCCGGCGAACGGAACGCGGGCACGAGCCCGGTTATACCAGCCGAGCACCCGCTGAAGCCTTCAGCAGCAGGCCTTCAGATAGGACACCGGGTCGGGTCAACGCCACAACAGACCCCCCAAAGCCGGCCCCGGTCAACCGCGCACCGTACACGCCGGGAGTTTTCACCAGCCGAGCGACGAGATCGTCGAGAGCGGCGGTGGAGACAGCAAAGTCGTCCCGCAGAGAGCGGTGGCTCTCATGCATCAACGCACCCGCCTCCCGGAGCTCGCCGTGCCGAATGTGGGTTGCGAAGTCGAGCACCCTCTGGTTTTCGGTCACAACGTGTCGGGCCCGCCGGCGCAGCACCCGGTCGGGTATCGAATCGAGGTCAACTAAGGCCGCTGCCCGGAGAGGCCCTACCATCGACGCCGCTTTCTCGCACTCCAGTCTCCTCTCGGCGTAGCGCGAACCGTCCAGAGAACGAGGCTCGCCTGAAGCTATCGCGACGACCTCGCAGTCCCCGGGAAGCGGAATCGGGGTCACCGAGTTGGTGGAGCAGTCGATCAACAACGCGTGTCCTGGTACCCCGGACACGGACGCCAACTGGTCCATAACCCCGCACGGCACTCCTACGGCGCGCTGTTCGGCGCGCTGGCAGGTGACCGCCAAGTCGTCGGGAGGACCGGCATAACCGAGCGCCAGCGCCGTCGCCACCTCGAGCGCGGCGCTGGATGCGAGGCCTTCGCCGACCGGCAGGTTCGTGGTGACGGTTCCGGTGCCGCCTGTTGCCGGTTCGATCTCTGCGATGACACCGGCGACGTAGCGGGCCCACTTCGGGTTCACCGAGGACGGTTTCTCGATTTTCAGTGGAAGGTCGGCGGGTTCAGGTTCATAGCCAGACCGCAGTATCACCCGGTCGCCACCGGGCTCAAAGGTGACGGTGGTGCCGAACTGGATCGCCATGGGAAGTACGAACCCACCGGTGTAATCGGTGTGATCGCCTATCAGGTTCACCCGTCCGGGTCCGAACGCCGACTGCATAGGAACGACGTTATTCATGTCCCTGAGAGATTCATGTCCCTGAGAGGTCTCTCAGCGACGCGACGAGACACGAACTTCTCTTACTGGCACACTTCGTCATAGAGGAGCAATGACTAGGTCGGGTATAGAGCGGGGGTTGAGGCACGGCCGCGCGCCGGTGATCGGAGCCGTTGGGGCAGCTATCGGGCTGCTCGCTGCTTTCTTCGCGGTTTCCGGACGGGCCGCCGGAGACGCCGACCTGGCCACCTCGGCGAGCCCCACCCAGCTCGCCGCTTGTCCATGGCTCAACTCGAAGCTGTCTGCACCGAAGCGGACGTCCTTGCTGATGGCGGCCATTTCCCCGCTCGACGAGGCCAAGATCCTCCACCTCTACTGGGGAGGCAGCCCGGCCAACCCGTACGAAGGCCTCAGCCCGGCGATCCCGTCCCTTTGCATACCCGCCATCACCGAGCAGGACGGCTCGGGAGGCGTGGCAAGCGGATGGCGCACCACCGCCGGGCACTTCGGCGGTGTGACCCAGTTGCCTGCACCGATCGCCGACGCTGCTGCTTTCGACTCCGGGCTGGCGGGCAGCTACGGGCAAGTCATCGGGTCCGAGGACGCAGCCGTCGGAGTCGACGTGGCGCTGGCACCGACGATCAACATCGAGCGGAGCCCGTTGTGGGGAAGGGCCTACGAGTCTCTTGGAGAGGACCCGTTCCTCACCGCGTCGCTGGCGACACCGCTTATCAACGGCATCCAGAGTCAGAGGGTGGTGGCGGTGGTAAAGCACTACGCCGCCTACAACCAGGAGACCAGCCGCGGCACCCTGCGAGACGACTCGATCGTCGGTGACCAGGCCTTGCACGAGATCTACTTGCCCGCTTGGTCAGCCTCGGTTCAGCAGGCTCACCCGGGCGGCGTCATGTGCGCCTATGACCTCATCAACGGAACCCCCTCGTGCCAATCTCAGCAGCTCCTGCAGACCCAGCTGCGCGGTGCCTGGGGATTCGCCGGTTTTGTTCGCTCAGACTGTGGGTCGATCTTCAATCAGGCGGACGCGTTCGCGGCGGGGGTGTCGCAAGTCAAGTGCACGCCGCTGTACCAACCTGCCGACATCGCCGCGGCAGTGGCCGGCGGCCAACTGCCCAGGCCTGAACTCGACGCCCTCGTCAAGCCGTTGCTCACCACGTTGTTCAAGTTCGATCTCATCGCCGCGCCCCACCCGCTTCGGCCCGATGCGGATGCCTCGTCGGCGGCGGACCAGTCGGTGGCTCTTCGGACCGACAACGAGGGCGCCGTTCTCCTGAAGAACAACGGCCTACTCCCGCTGTCTCTCCCCGGCACGGGAACGATTGCCCTGATCGGTGCGAATGGCGGAACCCCCATGCCGGCCGGTTACGGGGCGATGCGGGTCAAGGCCGACGATCCGACGACCGCACTCGACGCCCTTCAAGCCGCGGGGTCTCGGGTGGCCTACACCAATGGGGCGGTTATCCCCGTCGCGGCGAGGCTGGCCCGCGAGGCCAGCGTCGCCATCGTCGTGGTTCATGACGTCGAAGCCGAGGGAGTTGACGCGCTTTCGTTGGCTCTGCCGGGGAACCAGGACGCCCTGGTGCGCGCGGTTGCCGCGGCGAACCCGCGCACGATTGTCGTTCTCGAGACCGGAGCCCCGGTCGACATGCCCTGGCTGTCCTCGGTCGCGGCAGTCCTGGAGACCTGGTACCCGGGTCAATCGGCCGGAACCTCGCTCGTCCAACTGCTCAGCGGCCAGATCAGCCCCAGCGGCAAACTGCCGGTGAGCTGGCCGGTCGCGGGTGGCCCGCGTCCCGACGCATCGACCGCGGAGTTCGGCGGAAACGGGGGCCCGACCTACTACGACGAGGGTCTCAACGTCGGCTACCGCTGGTACGAGGCGACCGGCGCGAAGCCGCAGTACCCCTTCGGCTACGGGCTCAGTTACACCAGCTTCCGCTACAGCGCGCTCCACATCGCGTCAGGACCTCGCGGCGGGTACACGGTGTCGGCGACGGTGACGAACACAGGCCGGCGATCTGGCGCCGACGTCGCCCAGTGCTACGTCGGGTACCCGCCAGCAACGGGTGAGCCACCCCGCCAGCTCCGCGGATTTCAGCGGGTCATGCTCGCACCCGGCAAGCGGGCCCAGGTACGGTTCGCGATCACAAGGGGAGACCTGGCCACCTGGGCGGGAGCGCCGGGCAGCGTCGGAACATGGTCCGTCGGCGCAGGGCGCTATGACGTCTACGTCGGCGACAGCTCCGATCCCGCCGGACTGCCGCTCCACTCCACGCTGAACCCAAGCGCCGCGCAACTCGGTCCCGCATCGGGCCCCGGCAGTTAACCAGCGAACCAGTTGATCGCGCCCTTCTCAGGCCCCGTTCACCAAAGCGGACCAGAATGGGTGCATGGACGCAAGCACCCCCGTCTCCGAGCAGCGCAGACATCCCTCCAAGCTCGAACTAGCTGCCGGCGCTCTCCTGCTGGCAGCGGTCATTCTGCACGTGGCGGCGATGTTCCCTGACTACTTCAGTGGGGGCTCGCCGGCGTCGATCGCCTCCCAGGCTGACCAGGCTGCTCTCTACGCCGTGGTTGCCGCGGCTTGGGCGACCGCTCTCGGTTTCGGGCTTGCCGGGCCGAGGTGGGTGAGGATCGCGGCCGCTTTCGCGGTCGGGGCAGCGCTCGGGGAACTCGGCTTTCGGGTGTCCGACCTCGGGCAGGTCTTCCGGTACGGAACCGGCCAGGCGGGCCCAGGACTGTGGATCATGACAGCCGCCTGGGTGGTCGGAGCGGCCGGCGCTGCGACCGCCGTCCTGGCCGTTCGCTCGAACCGGCAGCCTGCGCTCGATGACCCCCCGGCTTCGGGTTTCAACCGCTGGGCGACCTTGGCGGGCGTCGGGGCGCTCAGCACTGCGACCGCAGGGTTCTTCCTGCCGGCGTGGGATCACTACACCGGCGTCAGCGCAGTCACCGGCCGTGCCGTGTCGTTCAACCTTGGAAACGCCTTCGCAGAGCCGTGGCAGATCGTCATCGGCAACGTCCTGTCGGCCCTGGCGATCGCCGCCATCCCGATCCTCGCTGCGTTGTTCATGTGGAAGGACCGCCGCGCTGCCGTGGCAGCGACAGGCGCGGTCCTCACCATGCTCGGCGCCCAGTTCGCGTCGGCGGTGATTCAGGTGGACCAGGCGGTCCCGCCCTCTATCGCGGGCTTGAGCGGACCGCAGGCACGGCAGTTGGGGTTCACCCTCTCGATGAAACTCACCGGTTGGTTCGCGCTCGACACTGTGCTGGCTCTGGCGGTTCTCGTCACGACGGTCGTGGTGGCGGCGGCCAAGACGTCAGCCGACGAGAACCTGACGACCTTGTCGCGCGGAGCCGTGGACGCTCCACGGCCTGCCTATCCCGTCTGGTAGCAACGGGCGGAGGATTCAAGCGAAGACTCAGGCTACGGTTTCGCCGCGCCTCATCCGTGGAACCCTGAGAAACGTTGACGAAAAAGAGGGAGGGCATCGCCTTGTCCGAGCAGATCATCCCGTTCACGATCGACGTGGCCGAAGCAGATCTGGTCGATCTGCAGGAACGCTTGAGAAGGACGCGATGGGCCGACGAGGCTCCGGTCCCCGACTGGTCTCAGGGCGTGCCGCTCGGATACCTCAAGGGCCTGTGCGGTTACTGGGCCGATGGTTACGACTGGCAGGTGCGGCAGAAGCGCCTGAACGATTTCCCTCAGTTCCGCACCGTGATAGATGGTCTGGGCATTCATTTCCTTCACGTCCGGTCGCAGCACCCGGAGGCTGTGCCGATGGTGTTGACCCACGGCTGGCCGGGGTCGTTCGTCGAGTTCTTGGAAGCGGTCGGTCCTTTGACCGATCCTCCTGCCTACGGTGGCGACGCCGCGGACGCGTTCCATGTCGTGATCCCGTCTCTGCCTGGTTATGCATTCAGCGACAAGCCACGCGAGACGGGATGGGGAGTGCAACGCACCGCGCGGGCCTGGGCGTCGCTGATGGCCCGTCTGGGATACGACCGCTACGTCGCCCAAGGCGGTGACTGGGGCGCGATGGTCACGACGAGCATCGGCATACAAGATCCCGAACACGTGGCGGGCATCCATCTCAACATGATCATCGGTTTCCCTGGGCCCGACGACGGGGATCCGACCGAGATGGAGCAGGCCGCTCTGGCGAGCGTCAACGAATACATGGCACATGATTCGGGCTACTCCAAGCAGCAGGCCACCCGTCCGCAGACGCTCGGCTACGCGCTGGTGGATTCGCCGGCCGGGCAGTGCGCCTGGATCCTCGAGAAGTTCTGGTCGTGGAGCGACACCGGCGGCGACCCGGTAGGAGCCCTTGGTGCCGACCGGATTCTCGACAACATCATGCTCTACTGGCTCCCCGCCTCCGGCGCCTCGTCCGGGCGGATGTACTGGGAGTCCTTCAGCAATCCCCCTCTCGACCCGGTGCTGGTCCCGATGGGCGCGTCGGTGTTCCCGAAGGAGATCTTCCGATGTTCCCGGCGGTGTGCCTCGCGCCAGTACCAGGACATCCGCTATTGGAACGAACCGAAAGTCGGTGGGCACTTCGCGGCGTTCGAGCAACCAGCGCTGTTCGTCGACGAAGTCCGTGCTTGCTTCAGGAACATCCGCTGACGCGACGTACCGGTTGACGCGCAGAGGCCGGGACCAAAAGGTCCCGGCCTCTCGCCCTCCCGAAGAAGTTTCCGTCAGGCGGTGGCGTGAATCTTGGCCAGCTCGGCCTGGACCATCGCCTCGTGCGCGTCCTCGTCCGCTCTCGCCCGCTTGGGGCTCCATCTGCCTCGCACGAGCGGAACGGTGAAGAGGAAGAAGATCATCCCTCCGAAGCAGATCCAGTACCAGTCCTTCCACTTGCCGGCGTTGTGCTTGGCGGCGTTCACCACCTGGGTACCGTGCTTTTGCAGGAACTTGAAGTCCGCATTGTTCGCAACGGAAGCGAGTTGGGTCAGCTGCGAGGAGAACGGGATCACCTTCTGGATGTCCGCGGCGTGAGCGACGATGTTGCCAAACATCGTCGGGCCCACGGCAGCCTGTGCTTCCGCAATCAGCGCAGGAGTCGGGTTAGCTGCGAGCTGGGTGAATAGAGCAGCGTGTGCTGAAACCGCTTGCAGCTCGGGTGCGATCCGGGTGGCGGTGGCGACAATGTCGGGATGGGCTGTCGCGAAAGCGACCTCGGGCGCGTACTTGGTTGCCGCTGCCTGAACCCCGTTGCCGTACTGGACCAGCGGGGTCACGGTGTTGATCACCGATGGCAGGATCATGTACGAGACGAAGACGATCACGCGGATGATCCATCCCCAGATCGCGAGCCCCGTGGCGGTCAATGCGGGATTGCGGGCCTCAACGGTCTCGGTGAAGCTCGCCATCCAAGGGACATAGGCGACTCCGAGGCAGAACGACAGCGCGGCGACGATGATCGCCAGGCTGTAGTAGCTGGGATGGTGTCCGGCCTGCTCGAGGTAGATGATCATCATCACCGCGGCGGCAATTCCGCCCCCGATCATGAACGGCTTTCTGACTCGCAATCGGTCGGAGATGATCCCGAAGAGGATCACCGCTACCACGTTGAAACCCCAGTTCCAGTTGCCGAGGCCGTTCCCGTCCTTGACGCTGAAACCGAACACGGTGACGAAGTAGATCAGTCCGAACCCGACCGCCGTGTAGTAGATCAGCAGGAAGATCGAGATCCCCAGAGCCGAGACGACGACGTCCGGCTTGAGCAGCTGGCGCCACGGGTTCCGGAGAGCCGACTCGATGTCAAGCCCCTTCGCACGTGCCTCGATCAGCGCCCGGTCATGCATGGTGACCATGAGTTGGTCGCGAAGCCCGGGGGACAGCTCACGGAGCCCGACGAGTGCGATCGCCGCAACGACCAGGCCAGCGATCCCGCAGATGTGGTACTCGTGGGTCCAGAAGCTCGGGGATGGGTTGGCCCCGATAGTGTTCGTCGCGACCACGGCCACGATCAGGCTGCCGAGCACCGGGCCGCTGGTCCAGAAGCCCATCGCTGTAGCTCGGCCCACCTGGGGTGAGAAATCGCGGATCAGCGCAGGTGTGGCGACCAGGCAGATTCCCTCAACCACTGCGACCGCCCATCCCTCGATCGTGAAGGCCCACTTGTTCGGGGCTGCCGGGATGATGAACCCAACGAATACTGCGGTGATTATCAGACCGCCGACGACCAGGTTGGTCCTCCCTAACCGGTCGGTGAGACCGGCGAACAGCGAGCCGAACGCTCCGATCAAGTTGCCGATCGCAAGCGTGTACACGAGGAAGCTGAAGCTCATATGGAACTTCGCCAGGAACAGCGTGGACACCGACCCGCCTACGTACAACTCGTAATAGAGCATCACGGTCGACAACACCGTGATGCCGAGGTAGGTGATGCGCTGAGCGGTGTCGGGATAGGAGTCCAGTTGCCGCTTCCACAACCAGGAAAGACCGGATGGTCGATCCACCGAGCCTGCTGCAGTAACACTCATACGTTCCCCCCCGGGGTCGGTTACCTATGGCGTGGGTAACGCTTACTACACGTTACAGATGTGATCAACGTCACTCGGGTCATGTCACAATCAGATTGTCCCGGTCTGTCGGGATGGAGGCGAAAAGTTTTGCCGGCTTCGCCAATTTCCGTTCTGTCGGGTGGACATTTCGGACAGGGCGCTCACCGGTGAGGAGGCCGGCGCATTACCGGCAATGCTCCTGATGGAAGCCGCCGTTCGCCACGGTCGATAAGCCGGTTTTGCGGGCGTTCCGTAGAGTGGGCCGTGGCCGTTGACCGGCTTGGTAACGCCTCTTAGTTTCGGTTTTTATGACTGCAGCACCCGGGCGATCGGGCCCAGCGATCGACCTGACCGACTCATCGATCTATGTACGCGGCGTTCCCTACGACTGGTTCGCCGAACTGCGCAAGCAAGGGGTCGTGTGGCACGACGAGATCGACGGGCCTGGTTTCTGGGCGGTAACCCGCTACAACGATTGCGTCGCGGTCAACAGGGATTACGAACATTTTTCTTCTTCTCATAAGGCGACGTTCATTTGGGAGTTGCCGGAGGAGGAGCTCGCTCAGCAGCAGCTGATGATGTTGAACATGGACCCTCCTCTTCACACGAGGTACCGAAGACTCGTGAACAAGGGCTTCACGCCGCGCATGGTCTCCCAGCTCGAGCAGCACATCCACGAGACCGCCGACGAGATCATCGATGCCGTCATCGAGAAGGGCAGCGCCGACTTCGTCACCGACCTGGTCGCGGAGCTTCCACTGATTGTTATCGCAGAACTGCTCGGAGTGCCTCGCGACGATCGGCATCGGGTGTTCGACTGGTCGAACCAGATGGTCGGGAACGAGGACCCCGAGTACCAGATCAACGCCGACCAGGCGACGCACGCCGCGATGGAGTTGTACGCGTACGCGGCGGAGCTATTCGCGAAGAAAAGGCTCGATCCGCACGGCGACCTGATGAGCGTGCTCACGCAGGTTGAGGTCGAGGGAGAGAGCCTGTCCGACCTCGATCTCGAGCTGTTCTTCCTCCTTCTTTCCGTTGCGGGAAACGAGACCACGCGGAACCTGATGGCGGGCGGGATGCATGCTTTCTTCGACCATCCGGACCAATGGCAGCGGCTGGTGAGCGACCGGAGCCTTCTGGGCACGGCGATCGAGGAGCTGCTCCGCTACGTGTCACCGGTCATGAATTTCCGCAGGCAAGCCGCCGCGGACTTCGACCTCGGTGGCCAGCGGATTCACGATGGTGAAAAGGTGGTGTTCTTCCACGCGTCGGCCAACAGGGACGAGACCGTGTTCGACGATCCCGACCGCCTGGATATCGGCAGAGATCCCAACCCGCACATGGCTTTCGGCGGCGGCGGCCCGCACTTCTGTCTGGGCGCCAACCTGGCCCGGTTGGAGATCCGGGTGATGTTCGAGCACCTGCTCGACCGGATTCCCGACCTCCAGCCCGCGGGACCCGCCGAGCGGCTGCGATCGAACTTCATCAACGGCATCAAGCACCTGCCGGTGACGTTTTCCCCTGGACCTCGGGTCACGGGCTGACCGTAGAGCCGAGTTAAACCTGGCGGATCCCATCGTCGCCGCGCCCGCGCCACTCGCCTCGCTTCTCGAGAACACTCTTCAGGAGGGTTGGGCGGTCGGTCATGATCCCGTCGACTCCGAGATCGAGGAGCCGTGCCATCTCGGGCTCGTCGTCGATGGTCCATACGTGGACCTGCAGACCGGCGTGGTGCGCGGTGTTCACGAATCGTCGTTCGATGATCTCGACGTTGCGGTAGCGGGTCGGGACCTGGACCGCACCGAACCTCCGGAACGGCAGCAGGGCCGCACGCGAAAGCGCGCCCGGTGCGAACGGTGAGAGGCTGGTCAGCCGCAGGGTTCCCACGGCTGCCGGACCCATCGCGGTGCAGAGCCTCGGGCCGATCATCCGCTTCAGCCGCTCGAGACGCACGTCCGAAAACGACGTCACGCACACCCGATCCACCGCATCGCACCGCATCAGGGTGTCCGCCAGCGGACGTACCACCGAGTCGTGTTTAGCGTCCACGTTCCACCGCACGTCCGGCCAAGCACCGAGCAGGTCGTCCAGGCGTGGAACGTGTTCGCCGCCGGTCAGCTCGATACCCGACAAATCGTGCCAGGTGAGATCTCTCACCAGCCCTTGACGGTCGCCGACCCGGGAGAGGTCCGGGTCGTGCACCGCGACCACGACCTCGTCGCTTGTCGCATGGACGTCGGTCTCCATATAGCCGTAGCCGAGATCGAGGGCGTGCTTGAACGAAGTCCAGGTGTTCTCCACGTTCTCGAGCGCGCCGCCACGGTGGGCGAACGCGATCGGTCGCGAGCCGTCGAGGAAAGGAAATCGGGCGCCAGCCACATTGCGGACGCTACCGGGGACACCGCTTCTTTCTGTGTTGGTTTCTTTGGGGTTGGTTTCTTTGGGGTTGGTTTCTTTGGGCTTGTTTCGCGGCCGCGCGTACGCTCCAGTTCCGATGCCCCAGACCTGGTCGCGCGCTGCACCGAACATCGGCGACGCGTCCAGCGCTGCCGAAAGATCGGCTGACCCGTCGGCATGGGCATTCTCGGAAGAGGAGCAGGGCACGCTGGCGCGGATTCTGGCCGCGCGGCGCGACATTCGTCGCTTTCGTCCGGACCCCGTCCCGGAAGGAATTGTCACCGAGCTCCTTTCCGCCGCTCACCAGGCGCCATCGGTCGGGCACTCGCAGCCGTGGCGGTTCATCGTGGTGACCGATGAGAGCACTCGCTCCCGAGCCGCGGTCCTTGCCGATCGAGCACGTCTTTCTCAGGCCGCTTCCATGGATCCGGACTCCGGCCGGCACCTCCTCGACCTCGACCTGGAGGGAATCCGGGAAGCACCCGTCGGAATCGTGGTCTGTTGCGATCGCCGGACTCCCGCTGGCGACGTACTGGGGCGGGCGACGTTTCAGGACGCTGACCTGTGGTCGTGCGCGTGCGCCATCCAGAACCTGTGGCTGTGTGCCAGGGCCGCCGGGCTGGGAGTCGGTTGGGTCACCCTGTTCGAGCCAGGGGACCTGGCCGGACTGGTCGAAGCCCCCGACGGCGTCGAGTCTCTGGGATGGCTGTGCGTCGGCTGGCCGGACGAAAGACCCCCGACCCCGGGGCTGGAACGCCGAGGTTGGTCGGAGAAGGCGCCCCTCGAAGCCGTGGTGATGCGCGACCGCTGGGACGGCCGGCGAATCCCTCCTCGTTCGGGATCCCGGGTGGCGATGCCCTCTCAGTCGGCCGTGGTCGCCGCCCACGATTCCGGCGACGCCATCCTGAGCCCCCTCGGAGCTCTCGGTGTCCTCGACCGGGCCGTGGACAAGGTGCTCGCGGTGCTCGGCGGGCCGGCCAACGTTCGCCTCGACGGCGGAACGCTGGTGCTCGCGGCCGCCGACCACCTCGTGCGGAGACACGACGTCTCTGCGTACGATTTCACCGTCACGCGATCGGTGGCCGAGGCCACGGTTGCGCGGAGTTCAGTCGGGGCGGTCGCGGCCTTATCGGCCGGCCTGGACGTCGTGGTCGTAGACGCCGGGGTGGAAGGAGATCCGGTCGCCGGGGCGTTGTGCCGCCGCCCCGCCGGCCATAGGTCCGATCTCGTCCACGGCGACGCCCTGACGCTCGATGACGCCCGGACTCTCCTCGACGCCGGAGCCGGTTTGGGTCGCTCGCTCGTTCGGGACCCCGCCGGCAGCTCGGCCGGCGCCTCGTGGCTGGTCGCCCTCGGCGAGGTTGGCATCGGCAACACAACCGTTGCGGCCGCGGTGGCGGCCGCCTTGCTTGGTGCCGACCCCGGTGCGGTCGTCGGGTTGGGGGCGGGGGCGGACTCGGCGATGGTGGACAGAAAACGAGAAGTCGTCGCCGCGGCCCTGGAGCGGGCAACAAGCCTCGGGCTCACTAATTCTTCGGCCAGCTCGTCGGCGAACCGTTTAGGAATTGTCGCCGCTCTGGGCGGACCCGAGATCGTGTTCCTCGCCGGCGTCACTCGAGGCGTCGCCGAAGCGGGTGGCGTCGTCATCCTCGACGGCTTGGCGACCTCCGTCGCAGCCCTCGTCGCCGTGCGGGAGGAGCCTGCGATCGCGGCGCATCTCGTGGCGGGGCAGCGGAGCCGGGAGAACGGCCACCGCCTGGTACTCGAGGCGCTCGGCCAGGAGCCGCTGCTCGACCTGCGGCTGCGGGCCGGGGAGGGCGCCGGCGCATCGCTCGCCGCGGGGCTGCTCAAGTCTGCTCTTCGGATTCGAACGGAGACCGCGCGAACCGTTTGACACGGCAGGAGCTATCCGGGGTCGGCCTCGTGCCCCGCCGCTCTCAAACCCCGGTAGGCGTCCACCGGGCGCTGCTGGCCCAGCACCACCTTGTGGATCTCCTCGCATATCGGCAGCTCCACGCCGTACATCTCGGCGAGGGACAGCGCGGTCTTGGCGGTTCCGACCCCCTCGGCGACCATGTGCATCTCGGCGAGGATCTGGTCGAGTGGCTTGCCCCGGCCGAGCAGCTCGCCCACCGTCCGGTTCCTCGAAAACGGACTCATGCACGTCGCCACCAAGTCCCCCATCCCGGCGAGCCCGGCGAGGGTCTGGGACTCCGCGCCCATCGCCACGCCCAGCCTCATCAACTCGGCGAGGCCCCGGGTCATCACCGCCGCCCTGGTGTTGTCGCCTACCCCGAGTCCTTCGCCGATGCCGGAGGCGATGGCGATCACGTTCTTCAACGCCCCGCCGACCTCGGCACCGATCACGTCGTGGTTGCGGTAGACCCGGAACAGCTTGTGTCGGAGCAGGCCTTGCAGCCCGGCCGCCACGCCCAGGTCGTCGGTCGCGACCACGCTCGCCGCCGCTTGGCCGGCCATGATCTCGCGGGCCAGGTTCGGCCCGCTCAACGCCGCGGCGGGATGGCCGGGGAGCTGCTCCTCGATGATCTGGGTCATCCTCAGCAGGCTCCCGACCTCGAAGCCCTTGGTGAGGCTGACCACCGGTATCCACGGCCGCACCCACTTCCGAGACTCCTCGACCGTGGCCCGGAAGCCCTTCGAGGGGACCCCGACGATCAGGACGTCGGCGAACCGGGCGGCCTCTTCGAGGTCCGCAGTGGCACGCAGCCGCCTTGGTAGCGTTACCCCGGGCAGGTAGGTGGCATTGGTGTGCTCCTGGTTCACTTCGCCGGCCACCTCGGGATTGCGCGCCCAGAGGACCGTGGAGTTGAGAGCCGTTGTAAGGCTCGCGACCGTCGTTCCCCACGATCCCGCCCCCAGAACAGTCACGTTCACAGCCCAAGAACATACGGAAAAAAAGAACGGTCGTCGCTCGGATCCCGCCCGACCGACTTATCCCGTCGCGCCCGGCTATATCGCCGGGCGCCGTCACACCGGCCGGGTAGGGTTGCCGCATGGCCGATCAGGCCCAGTTCGCCGAACAAGCCATGCAGTACATGGGGTCGCTCTACAGCGCCGCCCTTCGTATGACGCGCAACCCCGCGGACGCAGAGGACCTGGTCCAGGAGACCTATTTGAAGGCCTACCGGGCGTTCGGCACCTTCAAGGAGGGGACCAACCTGAAGGCCTGGTTGTACCGAATCCTCACCAACACCTACATCAACTCCTACCGTGCCCGCCGCCGGCGTCCCGAGCAGACCGATCTCGACGAGGTCGAGGACCTCTACCTGTACCGCCGGCTGGGCGGGCTCGAGGCGGCTAACGCCGGGCGAAGCGCCGAGGAGCAGGTGCTGGAGCACTTCACCGAGGGGGACGTGAAGGACGCGGTCGAAGCGCTACCGGAGCAGTTCCGAATGGCCGTTTTACTGGCCGACGTCGAAGGTTTCTCGTACAAGGAGATCGCCGACATCCTCGACGTTCCGATCGGAACCGTGATGAGCCGACTTCATCGTGGAAGAAAGGCGCTTCAAAAGACGTTGCTCGATTTTGGTAAGGAGCGCGGCCTGGTCGATCAGACCGCGGAGAGCACGAGTTGAGAGTCGGATGGAAGGTAAGGCACGGGAACCGAGCGTCGACGACCTCATGGGTGGTGGGGATTGCGCTGACGCGCTGCACACCCTGTATCACTACCTAGACGGGGAGCTCACCGCCGACCGACGGCAGGCCATACAGGAGCACCTGGATCACTGCGCGCCCTGCCTGAGAGCGTTCGATTTCGAGGCGGAGCTGAAGGTTGTCATTGCACGAAGTTGCCGGGATCAAGTGCCCGACAGCCTGCGCCAGCGGATCGCCGAGAGCATCGAGAAGGCATCCAAGTCCCGCCCGGACTTCGTATAGAGAGGCACGGAATCACCGTCGGCCGCTGAGTGTTTAAGGGGATTGAAATGAGCGAGCGCACCCTTGCAGGGCACACCTTGAGTGGCAGTGAGCGGCCGTCGAAGTCGTTCGGGAAGGGCCGAACCTGTCGCGAGCCCGGTTGTAGCACCAAGCTGTCGATGTACAACAACGGGAAGTACTGCTACCTCCACGAGCCGATGGCGGTACCCAGGACCCGCGGCAAAAAGATCGCCTAACACCGGCGGGCCCCTTTTTTGGCGCCCCTACAGGCGCGCGCCCCGCGCGAGACATCGCAGCGTTACCGGTAGCATGCGCGACGTTGTGAGAAAGCGGTCGCATGGCTGAAGTGATCTCGTGGGACACGGCGTCCCAGGTCGCCCGTAAGGTCGCCAGCCGCCAGCCGCAGCTCTCTCGGTACGAGCGGCGGGTTCTCGAGGCCGACTTTGCCGAGCTGACCGCCCAGGCGGAGGAGCTGGTGACCGCCGAGACCGGTCTGCGGTCGTTGGCCGGCGCCGCGCGCGCCCGCGTCGTCGACCGCCCCGAGTGGGTCGAGGCGAACGTCGCGTCGTTCCAGCGGCTCCTCCGGCCGGTGACCGACAAGCTCGGCGAACGCCTCGAACGAACCCACAAGGTCGGGTCCGCGTTCACGCAACTTTCTCGAGTTATGAGCGGAGGAGAGGTCGGCCTGGTCCTCGGATGGATGTCCACCCGGGTTCTCGGCCAGTACGACCAGCTCCTGATCGAGGAGGAGCGGCCCGAGGACCAGGACATGGTCTATTACGTGGGCCCGAACATCGTCTCGCTGGAAAGGAAGTACGGCTTCCCTCCGCGAGAGTTCAGACTGTGGCTGGCGCTGCACGAGGTCACCCACCGCGCACAGTTCACCGGCGTTCCCTGGATGCGAGGCCACTTCCTCTCGCTCGTGGAGCGGACGCTTTCCGCCATCGATCCCGATCCGAAGCAGCTCCTCGAGGCCCTCAGGCGGACCGCAGCAGCGGTCCGCTCTGGCAACAACCCGCTCGACGAGGGCGGCCTGGTCACCCTCATCGCCTCCCCGGAGCAGTACGAGGCGATCCAGGAGATCGGGGGGATGATGAGCCTGCTCGAAGGCCACGGCGACATCACCATGGATCGGGCCGGCACCGATCGGATCCCCAGCGCCAAGCGGTTCAGCTCGGTCCTCCGGCAGAGGCGACAGCAGCGCGGGTTCGCCAAGGCACTGAGCGTCCTCATCGGCCTCGACGCCAAGCTTCGCCAGTACGAGCAGGGAGAACGGTTCATCGAAGCCGTCGAGGGCGCCGGTGGGAAGAGCCTGTTGTCCAAGGTCTGGGAAGGTCCGGGATGGCTGCCTTCCTGGCCAGAGATCCGCAATCCGCAGACGTGGATCGACCGAGCGACGGCGGCCCCACCCCTGGCCCTGGGGTGACCACGAGAAGGTCGGCTGGGCCGCGATCGATGCGCCTCATGGAGGCTCTGCTCGACCGCTGCGACTTCCCCCTGCCGGGCGCTGCGGTAAACGTCGCTGTTTCGGGCGGCGCGGACTCGTTCGCCCTTTTGGCACTCGCGACGACCGCAGGACTCAACGTCACCGCCTTTCACGTCGACCACGGGCTGCGAGAGGGATCGGATCTCGAGGCGGAGACGGTGGCGAAGGCGGCCGCCCGGTTCGAAGCCCGTTTCGAATCTCTCGCGGTCCGGCTGGATCCCGGGCCCGACCTCGAGGCCCGCGCCCGTGCCGCCCGCTATTCGGTGCTCCCGCCGGCCGTGATGACGGGCCACACCATGGACGACCAGGCCGAGACCGTCCTGCTCAACCTTCTTCGCGGCGCCGGCCTCGACGGCCTCGCGGGAATCAAGCGCGATCCGAGCCGGCCGCTCCTGGGTCTCCGCCGCAGCGAGACCGAGGCCCTCTGTTTGGAGGAAGGGCTGGCAGTCCTGAAGGACCCGACCAACGACGACCCGCGCTTTTTGCGGAACCGGGTACGCCACGAGCTGATCCCGCTGCTGTCGGACATCGCCGGGCGGGACGTCGTCCCGGTGCTCGCCCGCCAGGCCGACCTGCTGCGCGACGAAGCGACCCTGCTCGACCAACTCTCAGCGAGGCTCGACCCGACCGATGCCCGTGGCCTGCGGGAGGCGCCCCTCCCGCTCGTCCGGCGGGCTCTGAGGAAGTGGCTACGTGATCCCGAGCAGGGTGGGGACGACGAAGCTCACCCCCCGTCTTCTGCGGAGGTGGCCCGGGTGATCGAGGTGGTCCTCGGTGCAGCCACCGCATGCGAGCTCTCGGGCGCCCGGCGGGTTTCGAGGAGCTCTGGGCGTTTGACCGTGGAATCCGGTTCACCGGCGAAGCCCCGGTAGGGTCGCCCTATGGACTTCACGGAGGACCCGGTCCTCGGCGAGGTTGTTGTACCGGAGGACAAGCTTCAGGCCCGGATTGCCGAATTGGGGGAGCAGATCACGGCGGACTACCAGGACCGGCCGCCCCTGCTGGTCGGCGTCCTCAAGGGGGCGTGCCTTTTCTTGTCCGACCTGGCCCGTGCGATCCGCCTCCCCGTGGAGCTCGACTTCATGGCCGTTTCCTCTTACGGCAGCTCGACCCACACGAGCGGAGTGGTTCGCATCGTGAAGGACCTGGACATAGACCTGACCGGCAGGCACGTGCTGATAGTGGAGGACATCGTCGATTCGGGGCTGACCCTTTCCTACCTGAGACGCAACCTCTGGGCTCGCCACCCGGCATCGCTCGAGGTGGTCGCTCTCCTGGTGAAAGACGGGCTGCAGTCGGTCGAGCTGGATCTCGCCTACGAGGGATTCCGCATCCCGCCCGAGTTCGTGGTCGGTTACGGGCTCGACGTGGCGGAGCGCTACCGCAACCTCCCATACGTGGTCACTTACCGAGGGACTGCCGAAACTACGGCGAATTAAGCATCTGTGCCCGCCGCTGGGCACAAACCTCCAGCTACCCTTTCTGAACAATGAAGAAGGTCCTGCGCAGCCCGATCGTTTGGGCGCTGATCGCGGTGATTATCGCGTTGCTGCTGTTCGACGCGCTGCGCTCCGGGCCAAGCCAGACCACCGTGAGCCTGAGCGACTACGACAACGCGGTCGCGAACAAGACGGTGGCCACCGCAGTCATCCACGACGGATCCGACACGATCACCGGAAAGATGCGCGACGGGACCGCCTACGTCGTGCAGTACCCGGAACGGCTCACCCAGCCGCTCACCGACAAGATCATCGCCTCCGGCGCCGCGGTAAAGGTCACCCATTCGAAGTCCAACCCGTGGATAACGATCTTCCTCGAGAACTACCTGCCGATCATCCTGATCGTCGGCCTGTTCCTGTTCGCGGTGAACTCGATGCAAGGCGGCGGCTCGAGGGTCATGCAGTTCGGCAAGTCCCGGGCGAAGACCGCCGGTAAGGACCAGCCGAAGGTCACCTTCGCAGACGTGGCGGGAGCGGACGAGGCGGTCGCCGAGTTGCAGGAGATCAAGGAATTCCTGGAGGCTCCGGGCCGCTTCCAGGCGCTCGGGGCGAAGATTCCCAAGGGCGTTCTGTTGTTCGGGCCTCCTGGTACGGGCAAGACCCTGCTGGCGAGGGCGGTGGCCGGCGAAGCGGGCGTTCCGTTCTTTTCGATCTCGGGTTCGGACTTCGTGGAGATGTTCGTCGGGGTCGGAGCCAGCCGGGTCAGGGATCTCTTCGAGCAGGCGAAGGCGAACGCGCCGGCGATCGTGTTCATGGACGAGATCGACGCGGTCGGCCGTCACCGCGGAGCGGGACTCGGGGGCGGCCACGACGAACGCGAGCAGACCCTCAACCAGCTCCTCGTCGAAATGGATGGCTTTGACGTTCGCGGCGGGGTGATCCTGATCGCGGCGACGAACCGCCCGGACATTCTCGATCCGGCGCTGCTGCGGCCGGGTCGTTTCGACCGCCAGATCGTCGTCGACCGGCCCGATCTGGCGGGCCGGCGTCAGATTCTGAGCGTTCACGCCAGAGGGAAGCCGCTTTCGAAGTCGGCGGAGCTGGACGTCCTCGCCAAGCGGACCCCAGGCTTCACCGGTGCCGATCTCTCCAACCTTCTGAACGAGGCAGCGATCCTCGCCGCCCGGCGGAACCTCCGCCAGATCGGGATGCGCGAGTGCGAGGAAGCCATCGACCGGGTGCTCGCAGGTCCTGAGCGCAAGACGGTGGTGATGAGCGACCACGACAAGCTGGTCACCGCCTACCACGAGGCCGGGCACGCCATCGTCGGGCACGTCCTCACCCACGCGGACCCGATCCACAAGGTGTCGATCGTCGCCAGGAGCCGATCCCTCGGGCTGACCTTCACCCTGCCCGAGGACCGGTACAACCATTCGCGGAGCCAGCTGCGCGACATGATGGCGATGGCGCTCGGCGGCCGGACCGCCGAGGAGCTGGTGTTCGACGAGCCGACCACGGGCGCCGAGAACGACATCGAGAAGGTGACCCGGATCGCCCGCGCGATGGTCACCGAGTACGGCATGAGCGACGAGCTCGGGCCGCAGCAGCTCGGGCAGCGTGAAGGAGAGGTCTTCCTCGGGCGCGAGTTCGGCCACCAGGCGAACTACTCCGAAGAGGTCGCCGCCAGGATCGACCGCGCGGTGAGAGGCCTGATCGAAGAGGCGCACTCCCGGGCGGGTGCCGTTCTTACTCACCACCGGGCCACGCTGGACCGGATGGCTCGGGAGCTTGTCGAAAAGGAAACCCTCGACTCGATGGACCTCGAGGCGATCCTCGGACCGCTGGCTGGTTGGCCTCCGCACGAAGCGGCGAAGCGGCCTGCAGCGGCGGATGCCGGCGGGAAGCGCCGCAGTGGCCGGGGAGCGGCCGGCACCCCGATCCCAGCGAAGGCCGAACCTGCGCCGGAGGCAGAGGGAGCGTCGCCTGGGCGCCGCCGGAGGCCCTTGACCGCACCTGGCCGGGCGCCAGTCGGAGCAGCGACACGATCACAGGCACGGTCGGACAAGTCCACCGCCCTTCCGGCTCAGCGTCGCCAGCAGGCCAAGTCCGGTGGCGACGACTCGGGCGCCGCGTCGACGGCCAGACCGCGGCCCCGACCCAAGCCGGGCACTCAGCAATGAGCGAGCTGCGCCGCATCGACGATCGCGACCTTGCCGTCGCCAAGTCCACTGTGGACATCCCGCGACTCGAGAGAGCGGTTCGTGAGATCCTGCTGGCAATCGGCGAGGACCCCGACCGTGACGGGCTGGTCGCCACCCCGAACAGGGTCGCCCGCATGTACGAGGAGATCTTCTCCGGCCTGCGAGAAGATCCCGGCGACCATCTGTCTGTCGTATTCGAGGCCGACCACGACGAGATGGTCATGGTCAAGGACATCCCCATCTACAGCGTGTGCGAGCACCACCTGGTCCCGTGGTTCGGCAGTGCACACGTCGCTTACATACCGAACGAGGACGGGCGGATAACCGGGCTGTCGAAGCTCGCCCGTCTGGTCGACGGTTTCTCGAAGCGGCCTCAGGTGCAGGAGCGCCTCACCAGCCAGGTCGCGGATTGCCTGGAGCAGGTGCTGGCACCCCGCGGGGTTCTGGTTGTCGTCGAGGCCGAGCACCTGTGCATGTCCATGCGCGGCGTGAAAAAGCCGGGAGCTCTGACCGTTACGTCAGCCGTGCGCGGCCTTATGCGCAAAAGCGTGGCGGCGAGGAGTGAAGCGATGAGCTTCATTCACGGCGGGCACGGGGGGCGCTGATCCCCGCCTGTACGCTGACGACGTGACCGCGGTGATGGGGGTGCTCAACGTCACCCCCGATTCTTTTTCCGACGGCGGGAAATGGCTGGATCCGGCGGCGGCCATCTCCCATGGACTGCAACTCGTAGCCGAGGGAGCCGACATCGTCGATGTCGGAGGCGAGTCGACCCGCCCCGGGGCGCAGCCGGTTGCGGTCGAAGAGGAGCTGCGGCGGGTCCTCCCGGTGGTGGAGGCACTCGCCGGCGAGGTGACCGTGTCGATCGACACCCGCAAGGCGGCGGTCGCCCAAGCGGCCGTCGGGGCTGGGGCTTCGATCGTCAACGACGTTTCGGCTTCCCTCTGGGAGGTTGCCGCCGAGACCGGCGCCGGCTGGGTCGCCATGCACATGCCAGCCGACCCTTCGGTCATGCAACAGCACGCGGTCTACGACGACGTAGTTTCCGAGGTGCTCGAGTACCTCCTGGCGAAAGCCGAAAAGGCACGAGCCGGTGGTGTCGAACGGGTCTGGATCGATCCGGGCATCGGCTTCGGCAAGACCGGACTCCACAACCTCCTGCTTCTGCGCAACATCGACCGGTTCGTGGCGTCAGGATGGCCGGTGCTCGTCGGCACGAGCCGCAAGTCTTTCCTGGGGACGGTCGCCCCTGCGAGCGACGGGACGCCGGCACTCCCGACCGATCGGGTGGAGGCGTCTGTGGCGACGACGGTGTGGGCGATGACACGCGGCGTCGACGTGGTGCGGGTTCACGACGTTCGCCCGGTCGTCCAGGCCGCCCGGCTGGCGGGGGCTTCTGGATCCGGACACCTGGCTGGTATCGGCAGATGAAAGGAAAGTG
Organism: Acidimicrobiales bacterium; assembly: GCA_036378675.1. Lineage (NCBI taxonomy): Bacteria > Bacillati > Actinomycetota > Acidimicrobiia > Acidimicrobiales > Acidimicrobiales bacterium. The sequence goes on along the minus strand of DASUWA010000019.1, from coordinate 35,752 downwards.
GGCCAAGGGGATCCAGCCGCGGTTCTTCGCTTGGATCATCAAGGGACGCCTCGCCATCAGTGAGCGGCCCGGCGGCTACGCGCGAAACCACCGGCGGGTCCGCAGGCAGGAGGAGATCCTGTGGCTGAGGGGGGAGGGCTTCACGAGGGTGGTGTCGTTGTTGCCTTCACCGCACAACCTTCATGCCTACGACGAGTTGGGCGTCACCTGGTCACACGTGCCCCTGGGCCCGCACGACGATCCGAACGTGGTGCTGGCCGAGCTGTACACCAGGGTCAGGGAGTGGCTCGGGGCGGGAGAGCGCATCCTGATCCACCAGGAAGAGCTGGGCGACCGGCTCATGGGAGTGGTCGCCGGGTACCTGAGATGGTCGGGGATGGTCCCGAGCGGTCCACAGGCGATCGCCGTGGTCGAGCGGATAATCGGACGGCAGATGGGACCGCCCGGTCGTGAGCTCGTCGCCTCGGTCCCCAACCTTCCCGGGCCGGGGCAGGACCTACCTGGCCCGGGCCAGGCGGCCCAGCCGCTCGGGAGCTAGGACCCGCTTGGACCGCATCGAGCTGCGCGGTTTGAGGATTCTCGGCACCCACGGAGTCCTGCCGGAGGAACGGGACAGATCCCAGCCTTTCGAGGTCGACCTCGACCTCGACGTGGACCTGTCCAACGCCGGCCGGTCTGACGCGCTTGGGGACACGATCGATTACGGCGCGGTTGCGGAAGCAGTCGCCGGCGTCGTCGGCGGAACCCATTCCGACCTTCTCGAGAACCTCGCCGAACGGATCGCCGGCGCCGCCCTGGACGCGGGGGCGCCACTCGCTTCGGGGGTGACGGTCACTGTCCGCAAGCTGCGGCCGCCCGTGCCCGTCGATCTGGCTTCGGCCGGAGTGACCGTGCGCCGCTCGGCGCAGCCGGGTCGTCCGCCGGCGCAGCCGGGCCGGTGACCCGTGCCGAACCCACGCCGCCCTGAGCCACCAGCGCCCTCCTCTCGCCGTCCGCACCCTCCCTCGGGCGACGCGCCGTCTCCGCCGACCGCAGAGAGCGCCCTCCAGGACCGTCGCGCGCCCCGTCCCGTCGCCCGCGCGTTCCTCGGCCTCGGATCGAACCTGGGCGACCGGCGCGCCTACCTCGCCGGCGGAGTGAAACGGCTCCCAGACGTCGCTGCCGTCTCGCCGCTCTACGAGACCGACCCGATCGGTGGGCCTCCCGGCCAAGGCGCCTACCTCAACTGCGTGGTTGAGCTGGCCACCAGATTCACACCGCGTGAGCTCCTCGTCGCCGCCCAGGCGGCCGAAGCAGCTGCGCACCGGGTGCGCCTGGAGAGGTGGGGCCCGCGCACGCTCGACGTCGATGTGCTCCTGGTCGGAGACGAAGTCGTCGACGAGCCCGACCTTGTCGTACCGCACCCCAGGATGTGGGAGCGAGGGTTTGTGCTGGTGCCCCTTGGCGACCTCGCGCCGGAGCTGATCATCGGGCGGCTGACATCCGACCTCGCCAGGGGCGTCCGGCCGGCGGGGAACCTCTAGCTCACGCTCTTTGCGCAAGAAGGCACGCGTGCGGAGGGTGGCCTTGCAGTTCGGGAGTGGATATGCGCGCTCAGCTGCTTGTTTTCACACCCAAACGCGATAGTCACGCCCAGGCCCCTTGTTTACCGCTCGGCCTACCGCCTCCCGGGTCGCACTTTCTGTGGGACATTCTGGTTTTGCGGTGCAAATTTGAAGGTTGAGGTTCCACTCGTCCCCCAGATGCGAGATGTACCGAAAAAATCGCCGGCCGCGAACGAGACGAACAAGAGACAAGAGAGCCCAACCGCCGCCGGCGCCTCCGCCGCCGCCACACCCAACCACCGCCGGCGCTGCGCCCCTACCGCCCCGACCAGCTAGGATCTAGTCAAAACACGAACGGCACCCGTTGGTACGGGGCCGGAACGTCAGTGAGGAGAGATTGACCCTCGAGCTCATAGAGAAGGCCGCCGACTGGCGCACCCGTCTGGATGCGTGCCGCGGCAAGGGGCAGCAGGTCGGCTTGGTGCCGACCATGGGCGCCCTGCACGCCGGCCATATGTCCCTGATCCGCCGGGCCGCCGCGGAATGCGACGTCGTCGGGGTCACCGACTACGTGAACCCGCTCCAGTTCGGCGCCGGCGAGGATCTCGCCGCCTACCCGCGCGACATCCAGCGTGACTGCGAGCTGGCCGAGGAGGCCGGCGCCGCGCTCGTCTTCGCGCCGAGCGTCGAGGAGATGTGGCCGGAACCGCCGGCGACGACGGTCACGGTCGAGGGATTCACCGAAGGGCTCGAGGGAGCGTCCCGCCCGGGGCATTTCAACGGTGTCACGACGATCGTGGCGAAGCTGTTCTCCCTGACCGGGTCGTGCTTCGCCTACTTCGGCGAGAAAGACTTCCAGCAGCTGGTCGTGGTGCGCCGCATGGTCACCGACCTGTCTCTCCCCGTCGATATCGTCGCTTGCCCCACCGTGCGCGAAACCGACGGGCTCGCCCTGTCGAGCCGGAACGCCTACCTCAGCGCCGCTGAACGCGAAGCGGCACCTCACCTCTTCTACGCGCTACTCGCCGGAAAACGAGCAGTCGAAGGCGACGGACTCGACGACCCCGACCTGGTCGAGAAGTCGATGGCGGAATCACTCCAACGCCAGCCCCTTTTTCAACTTGACTACGCGGCAGTCGCCGACCCGGAGACGTTGGAGCGTCCGGCGAGGATCACCGGCGAAGTCCGCCTGCTTATGGCAGCCCGAATCGGCCGGGCCCGCCTGATCGACAACGTCCCCGCAACGCCGCCTTCGGCGGCCGCGTAGAACCCGACAGGAGACCACCATCGTGCGCCGCCGCATGCTGAAGTCCAAGATCCACCGGGCCACCGTGACCGAGGCCGACCTCAACTACATCGGCTCGATCAGCCTCGACCCCGAGCTGATGGCCGCCGCCGACATCCTCGAACACGAGCAGGTCGCGGTGCTCGACATCGACAACGGTGCCCGTTTCGAAACCTACGCCATCACCGGCCAGCCCGGTCAGGTGTGCCTGAACGGAGCCGCCGCCCGGCTTGTTCACGTGGGCGACAAGGTGATCGTGATCACCTACGCCGACTACGAACAGGCTGAATTGGAGGGACACTCGCCTACCGTGGTCCACGTAGACCAATGGAACAACGTGATCCCCCCCGAAGAGGCCGCCCGGGCCGCAGCGGCGCTACAACCGCTGCGACCGCGGCAACCGTTGCAACCGCTGCACGCGACTCGTCATTGAGCGAGCACGCCGTCGACCTTCTCGTCGTCGGCAGTGGCGTCGCCGGCCTTTCCGCGACTGCGAGGGCAGCTGAAGCGGCTGACACCGGACTCAGAGTCGGCGTCGTTTCGAAAGGCGCGCTTTCGGATTCGGCGACGCAGTGGGCGCAAGGGGGTGTGGCGGCGGTCCTGCACCGCAACGAAGCCGACGTCCAGCATCCGGGCGACTCGTTCGCGCTTCATGCCGAGGACACTTTCAAGGCTGGTGCCGGGTTGTGCGATCGCGGCGCGGTGGAGATCCTCGTCGCGGAGGGTCCGGCGAGAGTCCGCGAGCTGGCCGCTCTCGGCGCTCAGTTCGACAGGAACGAGTCAGGGGTCTGGACACTCTCCCGTGAAGGGGGCCACTCGGCTGCGCGTGTGGTGCACGCCGGCGGTGCGGCGACGGGAGCCGAAGTCGAGCGCACCCTCGTTGAAGCCGCCCGATCCACCGCCACCAGGCTGTGGGAGGGTTACTTCGCTCATGACCTCATCGTCGAAGGCGGGCGGTGCAAGGGGATCGTCGCAACCGGTCCGGACGGCAGGCGGGTCGAGCTGCGGGCCTCGAACGTTCTCCTGGCCAGCGGCGGCGCGGGGCAGCTGTTCTCGGTAACGACCAACCCTGTGCAGTCGACCGGCGATGGGCTGGCGATGGCGATGCGGGCCGGAGTCCCGATCGCCGATGTGGAGTTCGTCCAGTTCCACCCGACCGCGCTTCACGGCCGCACCGCCGGCCCCCGGCCGTTGATGAGCGAAGCGCTACGCGGCGAGGGCGCGGTGTTGCGCGACAGCGCCGGCAAACGGTTCGTCGACGAGTTGCAGCCACGCGACGTTGTGGCTGCGGCGGTCGCTGCGCGCATCCGCGAGTCGGGCGGCGAGCACGTGTGGCTCGACGTCAGCCCCGTCGAGGACTTCGAGCGCCGCTTCCCGACTCTTGCCGCTTCGGCACGCGAGATGGGCCTCGACCCGCCCCGAGACTGGTTGCCGGTGGCGCCCGCCGCTCATTACATGTGCGGCGGGGTGCTCACCGATCTCGACGGTGCCACGACCCTGCCGGGACTGTGGGCCGCCGGCGAGGTCGCGTGCACCGGCGTTCAAGGCGCCAACCGCCTGGCGTCGAACTCGCTCCTGGAGGGGATGGTGTTCGGCGCACGCGTTGTCGAGGCGATTCTTTCGGACAAAGACCGACCCAGCGCGACAGGCGCCCTTCAGCCACTGCTCACACCCGGCCGCACGGACCCCGGCGTCATTCCGCTATACAAGCTGGTCAACAACATTCCCGCCATTCGTGTCGTGCCGGACGAAACCGTCGACGTGACCAAGTCTCGCGAGCGGCTTCAACGCGCGATGTCCGCCGGCGCGGGCGTGGTTCGCGACGCCGCATCGCTCGAAGCGGCCGGCGCGGTCGTAAGCGATATCGCGACCACCGGTGTTCCGCCGGGCGAGCTCGAGAATCTGCTGGTAGTTGCGCGCGCTCTCGTCTGTGCGGCGTCCGCCCGTGAGGAATCGCGTGGCGGTCATCGCAGGAGCGATTTCCCGGCGACGTCCGAAGCTTTTTCCCATAGGTTTCTTCAGTGACCCCGACCTGGCTCGACCCGCCGGCGACCGCCGTCAGGGAGGCCGTTGCGCGTGCGCTCGCGGAGGACCTTGGTGTGTTCGGCGACGTCACCGCGAGCCTCTTGCCGGCTGGCTCAGTTGTTTCGGCCCTGATCGTGCCGCGCTCCCCCGGAGTTCTCGCCGGGCGGCTCGCCGCGATCGAGACGTTCGCCGCGGTTGACCCCGGCGTGAAGGCGGAGTGGTGGGCATCGGACGGTGACCGCCTCGAAGCAGGCCGCGCAGTCGCGCGGGTCGACGGACCTCTCCAGTCGGTTCTGACCGCCGAGCGGACGGCCCTCAACTTCCTCGGGCATCTCTCGGGAGTGGCGACGCTGACGCGAAGCTTCGTCGAGGCCGCGGGCTCGACCGGGCGAATCCGCGACACCAGAAAGACAACGCCCGGCCTCCGCGCGCTCGAGAAGGCGGCGGTGAGGGCCGGTGGCGGCGTCAACCACCGCGCATCGCTCTCCGATGGAATCCTCGTGAAGGACAACCACCTCGCCGGCATCTCGGTCAACGAAGCGGTCGAGGAGTCCCGCCGGCGCTGGCCGGGCCTCCCGGTCGAGGTCGAATGCGACAGGCTCGATCAGGTGAAGACCGCCTTGCTCGCCGGCGCCGACGTCATACTCGTCGACAACATGGATCCCTCCCAGGTGGCCGCCGCCGTCGCCCTGGTCGACCGTCGCGTGCCGATCGAGGTTTCGGGAGGAGTCACGCTGGAGAACGTGCAGTCGTTCGTCGCCGCGGGAGCGGACTTGATCGCGGTCGGCGCCCTAACCCATTCTGCGCCGGTGCTCGACATCGGCTTGGACCTGGACCGGTAAGGCCTTGCTGGTAGCGATCGACGTGGGGAACACCCAGACGGTGGTCGGGCTCTTCGGTCCGGGCGACGGGCCGGCCGGCAGCGGGCCCGAGCTCATGTACCACTGGCGGGTTGCGACCGTCGCGAACCGAACTGCGGACGAGCTGGCCCTTTTGATCGACCAGCTGTTCCAGCTTCGCGGCCTCGACCCGGAAGAGGTGATTACCGGGATGGCGGTGGCGTCGGTCGTGCCGCGACTGCGGACCGCGATGCGCGAGATGGCCGACAAGTGGTTCAAGGTCAACACCGTGATCGTCGAGCCCGGCGTCCGCACCGGCATGCCGATCCACTACGACAACCCGAAGGAGGTCGGTGCAGACCGCATCGCCGACGCGGTCGCGGCCTTCGAGCGGTACGGAGGGCCGACGATCGTCATCGACTTCGGCACCGCGACAACGTTCGAGGTCGTGTCGGAGCGCGGCGAGTACCTAGGCGGGGTGATCCTCCCCGGAATCGAGATCTCCTTGGAGGCGCTCTTCGCGCGGGCCGCCCTTCTCCCGAGGGTCGAGCTCATCGAGCCGCGCAGCGTCCTGGCCAAGAACACCGTCGAGTCGGTCCAGTCCGGGGTCATCTACGGCTTCGCGGCCCAGGTGGACGGCCTGTGCCGGCGCCTCGAGGACGAGCTCGGCCCGTGCCAGGTGGTCGCGACCGGTGGGCTCGCCGGCCTAATTGGTCCCTATTCGGCGGCGATCGAGCATCACGATCCATGGCTGACCCTCGACGGCCTCCGGATCATCTACGGGCGCAACCAGCGATGACCGTCCCTTACCGGTTCGAGCCTGACGCGACGACGGCGGAGCTGGCGTCTCGCTTCGGGGACCTCGAACCCTCGGCGGAGTCGGGGGTCGTCGTGACCGTCGCCGGCAGGCTGATGTTGCGGCGGGAGATGGGGAAGCTCGCTTTCGGCACCCTTCGTGACTCTTCGGGATCGATCCAGTTGTTTGCGGGCGCCAAATGGACCGAGGATTTTCCGGGGTTCGTTCACCTGTCTCTTGGCGACTGGATCGGGGCGACCGGCGAGGTCGTCAAGACAAAAAGTGGCGAGCTGTCGATCAAGGTCGCCTCCTGGGTCCTGCTTGCGCACGCGCGCAGGAGCTTTGGCGACAAGTGGCGCGGGATCTCCCACGTGGACATCCGCTACCGGCAGCGCTACGCAGACCTGTGGGCGAACGAGGATTCGCGGGCGACTCTTCTTCTTCGCAGCCGGACGATCTCGTGGATTCGCAGGTGGTTGGAGGACCGCGGGTTCCTAGAGGTCGAGACTCCGGTCTTCCATCCGATTCCGGGCGGCGCGCTGGCAAGGCCCTTCGTGACCCACCACAACGCGTTGGACATCGATCTCTATCTGCGGATCGCTCCGGAGCTCTACCTGAAGCGCCTCGTGGTCGGGGGCTTCGAGAAGGTTTTCGAGATCGCGCGCGTCTTCCGCAACGAGGGCCTGTCGCCTCGGCACAACCCCGAGTTCACGATGCTCGAGCTCTACCAGGCGTACGCGGACTACACCGATATGATGACGATCGTCGAGGAGATGGTGTCCGGGGTAGCCAAGGAGCTGTTGGGAACCACGTCGCTCACCTACGCGGGCCGCCCGTTGGAGCTGGCCGCGCCGTGGCGCCGCGCGACCATGACCGAGCTGATCGCCGAACACGCCGGCGTCGAGGTCGATCTCGACACGCCGCTCGGCGAGCTCCGGAGGATCGCGTCTGAGGTCGCCGGGGTCGAGGTTCAGGAGGGCTGGGGTCCCGGGAAGGTGCTGCTCGAGATCTACGAGAAGACGACGGAGTCGGAGCTGTGGGGACCTGTTTTCGTGGTGGACTACCCGAAGGAGGTTTCACCTCTCGCTCGTGACCACCGCAGCAAGCCCGGTTACGCGGAGCGCTTCGAGCCGATCGTCGCCGGCCGCGAGCTCGGCAACGCCTTCACCGAGCTGATCGACCCCGACGAGCAGCGGGCTCGCTTCGAAGCTCAGGCCGCGGTGCGCGCATCCGGCGACGACGAGGCGATGGCGGTGGACGAGGACTACCTGCGCGCCCTCGAGTACGGCCTGCCCCCAACCGGCGGCCTCGGCGTCGGCGTCGACCGCCTCGTGATGATCCTGTCTGGCGCGGAGGCCATCAGAGACGTGATCGCCTTCCCGACTCTCAGGCCAGAGCAGGAGTAGGCCCCACCGGCTGTGCGGTTATGCGAGCTCCAACTCGTCTAGTAGCCGGAAACCCACCCCACCAAGAATCTCGAGGGTCTCCTTTGCCCTGGGGCTCGCCGCGCCGCGCATCGGGTCCAACGAGGAATTCGCCCTTTCCGCCCACCTGCGGGCGACGCCGAGGGAGGACCGGACCGCGTCGGTCGACAGCACGAGGTTGCGCGCTTTTTCCCGGCTCGGGCCGTCGAGTGGGCCGCCGAGCAGCGCCCGCAGGTCGTCGCCGACGCCCGGCACGGACAGTGCCCTGAGGACAGGCAGCGTGTAAGTCCCCTCGACCATGTCATGGCCCGACGGCTTGCCGAGCTCCTCCTCGGAAGACACCACGTCCCGGACGTCGTCCCAGATCTGGAAGGCCATCCCGACACAGTGGCCATACGTGGTCACCGCCTCGACCCACGGGCGGGGAGCTTTCGAAGCCAGCCCACCGATCCGGGCGGATGTCGCCATCAGCGAAGCCGTCTTCCCGCTGATCGAGGCCAGGTACGAATCCTCAGGGCGACCAGGATCGAACGCGTGCCGGAGCTGGGTGACCTCGCCCTCACACAGCTGGCCGATGGTGCGGGCGAGCAGGGCGGCCACCTCCGTTCCGAGCGACGCGGCTATCTCCGACGCACGGGCCAGGAGGAAGTCGCCGGCGAGGATCGCCACGAGGTTCCCCCAGCGGGCATTGACGCTCTCGACTCCCCGGCGGTGCTCGGCGTCGTCCATGACGTCGTCGTGGTAAAGAGAGCCGAGATGGACCAGTTCCACCGCGACGGCGCCCTGGATCACGTCCTCGGTGACACCCCCGATGCCGTCCACCGTGCCGATTCCTACGCCGTCGCCGGAGCCGACGGTGCCGTGAGCGGCCGGGTCGCCGGCCGCGGCTGCGCAGGCCTGGGCGACGGCCACGACCAGCGCGGGGCGGAGCCGTTTTCCGCCGGCGGCGACCAGGTGACCTGCTACTTCGGACAAAAACGGATCTTCCGCCGCGGTAGCGCCGGCCAGAGCGTTCTCGACCCGGTTGAGGCCGTCTTCCAGGCCGGGAAGATGCAGTGCTTCCACGACGTTCACTCATCCCGACAGTACGCGACCCCTAGCGGGATGAGGAAACCGGGAATCTGGCTAACCCAAAAAGCAAATGCTCAAACCTCTAGGTGGGCGATCGAGCGGCCGAACCTATGAGGGGGGTCCCGGGTAGTATGAGTTACGGAGGACCAGCATGTTCGAACGTTTTACTGACCGAGCCCGACGAGTCCTGGTGTTGGCGCAGGAGGAGGCACGCCTCCTCAACCACAATTTCATCGGTACCGAGCACATCCTGCTGGGCCTCATCCACGAGGGTGAGGGCGTAGCAGCGAAGGCACTCGAGTCGCTCGGCATCAGTTTGGAGGCGGTGCGCGAGAAAGTCGAGGAGACCATCGGCCCCGCCGGATCTTCCACCACCGGTTCCCCGCCTTTCACCCCCCGGGCCAAGAAGGTCCTCGAGCTGTCGCTCCGGGAGGCTCTCCAGCTCGGGCACAACTACATCGGCACCGAGCACATGCTCCTCGGGCTTGTACGCGAAGGCGAAGGCGTCGCCGCGCAGGTGCTCGTGCAGCTCGGCGCGGACCTCTCCAGGGTCCGCCAGCAGGTCATCCAACTTCTTTCGGGCTACCAGTCCCCAGGAGGAAAGGAAGGCGCCGCCGCAGGAGCGGGCGCCTCGTCAGGACAAGAAGCGCCGAGCGGGTCCCCGGTCCTCGACCAATTCGGACGCAACCTCACCCAGCTTGCACGCGAACGCAAACTCGATCCCGTCATCGGCCGCGATCGAGAGATCGAGCGCGTCATGCAGGTCCTTTCCCGCCGCACCAAGAACAACCCGGTCCTCATCGGCGAGCCCGGCGTTGGCAAGACGGCCATCGTCGAGGGCTTGTCGCAGAAGATCGTGTCCGGGGACGTGCCCGAGACCATCAAGGGCAAGCAGCTGTACACGCTCGACCTGGGTGCATTGGTCGCCGGCAGCCGTTACCGCGGCGATTTCGAGGAGCGCCTGAAGAAGGTGCTGAAGGAGATCCGGACCCGCGGCGACATCATTCTTTTTATCGACGAGCTCCACACCCTCGTCGGCGCCGGCGCTGCAGAAGGCGCGATCGACGCGGCCTCCATCCTCAAGCCCATGCTGGCGCGCGGCGAGCTTCAGACGATCGGTGCGACGACTCTCGACGAGTACCGCAAGCACCTCGAGAAGGACGCGGCTCTGGAGCGGCGCTTCCAGCCGATCAAGGTCGAGGAGCCTTCGCTCAGCCACACGATCGAGATCCTGAAGGGTCTGCGCGATCGTTACGAGTCGCACCACGGGGTGACCATCACCGATCAGGCGGTGGTCGCCGCCGCGAACCTCGCCGACCGGTACATCGCCGACCGCTACCTGCCCGACAAGGCGATCGACCTGATCGACGAGGCCGGCAGCCGTCTGCGCATCCGCCGGATGGCAACTCCCGCGGACTACAAGGCGATCGAAGACGAGATCGCCAAGGTGCGCAAGGACAAAGAGCTCGCGATCGAGAAGCAGAACTTCGAGCAGGCCAAGAAGTTCCGTGAGAAGGAGGAGGACCTCCTCCAGCGCAAGGTCGCCAAGGAGCAGGAGTGGCGCGCCGAGGGCGTGGACCTGTTCGACGTAGTCGACGAAGAGGTCATCGCCGAGGTTCTCGCCAACTGGACCGGTATCCCGGTGTACAAGCTCACCGAGGAGGAGACCGCAAAGCTCCTCCGCATGGAGGACGAGCTGCACAAGCGGGTCATCGGCCAGCAGGACGCCATCAAGGCCGTGTCGCAGGCGATCCGCCGCACCCGGGCCGGCCTGAAGGACCCGAAGCGCCCGAGCGGTTCGTTCATCTTCCTCGGACCTTCGGGTGTCGGGAAGACCGAGACCGCCAAGACGCTCGCAGAGTTCCTGTTCGGCGACGAGGGCTCCCTCATCCAGCTCGACATGTCCGAGTACATGGAGAAGCACACGGTCAGCCGGCTGGTGGGCTCGCCGCCGGGCTACGTCGGCTACGAGGAAGGCGGCCAGCTGACCGAGGCGGTTCGTCGCAAGCCCTTCTCGGTGGTCCTCTTCGACGAGATCGAAAAAGCTCACCCCGACGTGTTCAACGCGCTGCTTCAGATTCTGGAGGATGGGCGGCTGACCGACTCGCAAGGTCGCACGGTCGACTTCAAGAACACGGTCATCATCATGACCTCCAACCTGGGCACCGCCGATCTGCGCAAGGCGTCGGTCGGTTTTGCCAAGGCCTCGGAGTCGGTGACCTACGAGAAGATGAAGCAGAAGGTCAACGACGCGCTGAAGACGCACTTCCGCCCCGAGTTCCTCAACCGGATCGACGACGTGATCGTCTTCCACGAGCTGAGCCGCGACGAGGTCACCGAGATCATCGACCTGATGATCCGGAGGGTCCGCACCCAGCTGGAGAGCCAGGGTCTCAGCCTGGAGCTCACCCAGGCCGCCAAGTACCACGTGGTCGACAAGGGTTACGACCCGACGCTCGGCGCCCGCCCCCTGCGGAGGGCGTTGCAGCGGCTGGTGGAGGATCCTTTGTCGGAGCGGCTCCTGTGGAAGGAGTTCCGCGCCGGCGAGACGATCATCGTCGACGTCGAACCCGACCAGGAGACGGGCGAGCAGGTGATCGTGTTCCGTTCCGTGGAAGGCCTCGAGCCTCCGCCGGTCGAGATGGCCGGCGCCGGCAGCGGCGAGTAACAGTCCTGCCCGGGTCCGCCCGGCAACATTCGTTGAGTCACCCCCGCAGCCGGTACGGCCGCCGTGGGGTTGGGGCCCCCGCGCTCGCCCAGAGGCCGGGGCCAAGCGGTGTCATGGGGCCCCGGCCGGGAAATGTCATCGGCGCGGGGGTGTTGCTCATCGCAGCCCTCGTCGTGTTGGGAGGATGCCGGGTCGACACGCGGGTGTCGGTTGTGGACCGGGGCGGCGGGCACGGGACGGTATCGGTAACCGCGACCTTCGACTCCGAAGCGGTACAGGCTCTCGGCGGTGAGACCGGCCTCGCCCGCCAGCTCAGCGTCACCGACCTGACCGCCGCAGGTTGGGTGGTCAACGGGCCGGTAACGGTCACGGGGGGCGGCGCCACGGTGACGGTCCGGCACGGGTACTCGAGTCCGTCCGAAGCGTCCCGCGTGTTCGCCGACCTGGCCGGGAGCGGGCCGGCCTCCAACCGGCCGTTCAAGCTGACGCTCACGACGCAGCGAGGCTTGCTCCACGTCCACGACAGCCTGTCCGGGCGGATCGATCTCAGCTGCGGCCTTTCCTGTTTCGGCGATCAAGGACTGCAATCGGCCCTCGGCTACACCAACGGAGTGTCCACCGCACCACTGCTGCAGACGGCCGGACGACAACCCGGACAGGTATTCGGCTTCGCCTTCACGGCACGCATGCCCGGGTCGTTGCAGTCCGACAACGCCGCCAGCCGTGATCGCTCGGACCTGACCTGGTCCACCCCGCTCGGTCAGGCCACCCAAATCTCGGCGGAAAGCGAGACTCTCAACACCGGCAACATCGTGTTGTTCTCGGTCATCGCCGGGCTGGTGATCGTCGGTTTGGGCGCGCTCGTGATCTTCCGCCGGCGCCGGCGCTCGGGGCGGGGTTCGAAGCGGGGTTCGGGTGGGGGGTCGGGGCGAGGCTCGGGTCGGGGTTCCGGTGGGGGCTCTAAGCGGGGTCCGGGGCGGGGCTCGGGTCGGGCCAAGCACGTGCGCCGGCGCAGGATCTGGCCGTTCCGTGATCCGGCGCGCGCTTCGTAACTCTGTCGTTTTCGAAAAACGCGAGTTCGTGACGAAGGCGCACCTTCCTTGCGCGTCATCCGCGTCGCCGTCACATCTCGCCTTTAGCCTCTCGGCATGCCTCGTCAGCGAACGGTCTTCCGGTGCACCGACTGCGGGGCGGAAGCGCCCCGATGGGCGGGCCGCTGCGGGACTTGCGGCGAATGGAACACGCTCATCGAAGAGATTTCCACTCCGGTGGCGGCTCCAACCGGTTCATCTGCGACAGCTCCGGTCGCGCTGACCGACGTACCAGGCCAAGGCGCCACGCCGGCGCCCACGGGGATCTCCGAGTTGGACCGGGTTCTCGGGGGAGGGCTGGTCCCGGGATCGGTGACCTTGCTGGGGGGCGAGCCTGGGATCGGGAAGTCGACTTTGCTCCTGCAGGCTTTGGCAGACATGGCTCGCGCCGGGAGGCGATGCCTGTTGGTTTCGGCAGAGGAGTCGCCGGCGCAAGTCCGCCGGCGGGCGGAACGGCTGAGCGCCCTCATCCCCGGGGTGTGGCTGGTCGGCGAGACCTCGTTGGGGGGAATCCGGGCCGCCATCGCAGAGGTGAGCCCCGACGTGGTCGTCGTCGATTCGATCCAGACCGTCTGGGACGCGGAAATCGATTCATCCCCCGGATCGATCGCACAGGTGCGCGGGTGCGCGCAGGTGCTGGTGACGTTGGCAAAGTCGGGCGGACCGGCGATTGTCCTCGTGGGTCATGTGACCAAGGAGGGCGCGCTCGCGGGACCTCGTGTTCTTGAACACATGGTCGACACCGTTCTGTCATTCGACGGGGATCGCCACCACGCATTGAGGCTGCTCCGAGCCGTCAAGCACCGCTTCGGATCAACGGGCGAACTGGGCCTGTTCGAGATGACCGCATCAGGTTTGGAGGGTGTCGAAGACGCGGGAGGACTCTTTCTTGCCGACCGGAGATCGAACGTCCCCGGTTCGGTCGTGTTCCCAGTTATGGAGGGCCAGCGGCCGTTGCTCGTCGAGATCCAGGCACTGGAGATGAAGACCACATTGCCCACCCCTCGCCGTTCCGCGTCAGGCTACGACGCAAGCCGGCTGTCACTGCTCCTGGCTGTCCTGGAGAAGCGAGCCGGCGTACGCCTGTCGAACCGCGACGTCTATGTGTCAGTCGCGGGTGGGGTCCGGGTGGGAGATCCAGGGGCCGACCTTGCGGTGTGCATCGCGCTCGCGTCGGCGGTTACGGCTCGACCGGTCGGGAGCGGATTGGTGGTAATCGGAGAAGTCGGGCTCGGAGGCGAGGTCCGCCAGGTCGCTCACGCGGCACGCCGGCTGGCCGAAGCCGCCCGGCTCGGTTTTGAGACCGCAGTTGTTCCGCCGAGCACCCCGAAGAGCCCAGGAATCTCTACGTTGCACGTGACCTCGTTGGTGGACGCGATCGAGCGATCGCTCGGCGAGCAGGCCGCTCGGCCCGAGCTTCGCCTGGTTGGTTCGGCCGGCGACTGACCGGTCCGAATCGCGTCACAAGTCGATCGGGGCGATCCCCCCGGGATTCAGCCGGTCGTCCGGAGCGAGCCGATGCCCTGCCCACAAGACATAGCGCGCCCCTGCCCACAAAGAAGATGCCCGAATAAACTCGAAAGGTGGACCGCCCCCGGGCCGAGATGATCGAGGCGCTCGGCGCGATAGCCCCGGGCCGACCGTTGCGCGACGGTCTCGACCGCATTCTGCAGGCGAATATGGGCGCGCTGGTGATCGTCGGTGACGGCCCCGACGTTCTCGGGATCTGCTCGGGTGGGTTCCTGCTCGACGCCGAGTTCAGCCCTCAGAGGCTGGCCGAGCTGGCGAAAATGGACGGGGCGATCATCCTCGCCTCCGACGCGAGCAGGATCGCAAGGGCCAACGTGCACCTGGTGCCCGACCCTGCGGTGCCGACGACAGAGACAGGCACCCGGCACCGTACGGCGGAAAGGGTTGCCCGGTCGCTCGACGTCCCGGTGATAGCGGTTTCGGAAGACCTGTCGGTGATAACCCTCTACCGCGGCGACGTGAAGCACGCGCTCGACTCGGTCGCGCGTCTTCTCGCCCGGGCCAACCAGGCGCTGCAGACTCTCGAGCGCTACCGAGACCGTCTCGACAGCGTGACCATTTCGCTGTCGGCTCTCGAGGTCGAAGATCTGGTGACCGTTCGCGACGTTGTAACGGTCCTACAGCGGGCGGAGATGGTCCGCCGAATCGCCGAGGAGATAGAGGGTTACGTCGTCGAGCTCGGCACCGACGGGCGCTTGGCTCACCTCCAGCTCGAAGAGCTCATGGCCGGTGTCGAGGACGAGCGCCGCCACGTCGTGCGCGACTACCTACCGACCGATGACGAGGAGAGGGTCGACGAGGCGATGGTCTCGCTGGCCTCTTTGCCCACCGACGAAGTGTTGAACCCCAACGCGGTCACTGCGGTGCTCGACCTTCAGGTGGGCTCCGACCTCGAATCGAGTCTGCAGCCCCGTGGTTACCGGTTGCTCGGACGCATCCCTCGCATAACCGAGCCCCTGATCGAATCGATCATCTCGCGCTACGGGGCGTTGCAGAAGGTGATGCGCGCGACCGCAGAGGACCTCGAAACCGTTCCCGACGTGGACGCCGCTACCGCGCGGATGATCAAAGACGGTTTGGCACGACTCGCCGAGTCCAGCATCCTCGACCGTTACAGCTAATCCCTACAGCTCGTTCCCTGCCGGCTGGTTACGGAAGCGCTTCGTCGAGCTTCTTCTCGGCTTCGGACTCCGAAACGCCGATGGCGAAGGTCAGTTCGGACACCAGGATCTGCCTGGCGCGGTTCAGCATCCGCTTCTCGCCGGCCGAAAGACCTTTGTCCTTGTCGCGGTTCGAAAGGTTCCTTACGACCTCGGCGACCTGGTAGATGTCACCTGACTTCAGCTTCTCGACGTGGTTTTTGTACCGGCGGGACCAGTTGGTCGGCATCCGCACGTCCTTCTTGCGCAGGACCGCGAAAACTTCCTCGACCTCCTCGTCGTTGATGACCTCCCGCAGACCCACCTCTTCGGTGTTGTCGGAAGGCACCATCAAGGTCAGATCGCCGTAAGCGAGGCGAAGGACCAGATACTCCTTCTTCTCGCCGAAAGCCTCCCGAATCTCCCGTCGCTCCACCACGGCCGCGCCGTGATGGGGGTAAACGACTTTGTCTCCGACGTCAAATGACATGCTGCTCCCGGGGCGACAGAACACGAGGGGTGTCTCCCAGGGTACCAGCCAGCTGGTGACCACCGGCCGGCGGGAAACTCGAGCCATGACCTGCTCCGGGCCGGCCGTGTTGCATCAAGCTAACCTCCGGAGCGTCATGGATGACGTCGATTTGCTCGCTGGTTCTGAGCTCTTCTCTGCTTTCGACAAGGAAACGCTCAACGAGCTCGCCGGCGCGGCGCGGGTTCTCCAGTGCGAGAGGAACTTCGTCATCTTCGACGAGGAGGACGAGGCTGCCGAGCTGTTCGTCGTTCGAGCCGGCCGGGTGGCGATCGGTCGACGGTCGATCGACGGCAGGGAGTCGCTTGTCGCGCTGATGGAGAGCGGAGACGTCTTCGGCGAGATGCCGCTGTTCGACGGAGGCAAGCGATCGGCCGAAGCCCGGGCGCTCGAGAGGTCCGACGTGCTCGGCATCCCGTACGAGAAGGTGCGCGCCTGCTTTGACGCCCAGCCGCAGCTCCTGTGGAACGTCGTCGCGCTGCTAGCCGAGAGGTTGCGCAACACCGATTCTGCCCTCGCCGACGCGGTGTTCCTGGACGTGACCGGACGAACAGCCAAGCGCCTTCTCGAGCTGGCCGGCGAAAAGGAGGAGTTCCAGCTGCCCATCACCCAGGAGGAGCTCGCCGGCCTGGTCGGCGCCTCCCGGGAAAGGGTCAACAAGTCCCTCGCCCAGTTCGTCCGGCTCGGCTGGATCGAGCAGATGGACCGGCGGTACCGGATCGTGGAGCGCGACAAACTGGCCCAGCGCTCCCGGTGACCGGCCGGGTCGACCGGTAGGCTCCGCGTTCGGTGCAGACCTGGGCCATCGTCGTCGCTGGAGGCACCGGCACCCGGTTCGGAGGTCCCAAGCAGTTTGCGGAACTGGAGGGCCGGCCGGTGCTGTCGTGGTCGCTCGAGGCCGCCAGGAGGGCGTGTGCCGGTGTCGTCGCCGTCGTTACCGAGCCGGACGGCCGCGGTTGGGACGCCGATGCAGTGGTGGCCGGTGGTGCCACGCGGTCGGAATCCGTGCGCGCCGGCCTGGCCGCCGTCCCCGAGTCCGCAGACGTGATCGTGGTGCACGATGCTGCCCGGCCTGTAGCGGCGCCTGAGCTCTGGTCCGCCGTGATCGCGGAGGTGACCGCGGGTGCCGACGGTGCTGTGCCGGCGTGCCCGCTTACCGACACAATCCGGAAAAAGACCCCGGACGGCGCCAGCCAGATCCTCGACCGGTCGACACTTTTCGCGGTCCAGACGCCGCAGGCGTTTCGCGCCGCCTGCCTCAGAAGAGCCCATGCGGCCGGGGGCGATGCCACCGACGACTCCGCCTTGGTCGAGGCGATCGGCGGCCGAGTTGTGATCGTCGACGGCTCCCCCGAGAACCTGAAGGTCACCACGCCTTCCGACCTCTTCGTCGCTTCCGCGTTGATCAGGAGCAGGTGTTGAACCCCCGGGTCGGGCTCGGGTTCGACGTTCACCCATTCAGCGACGATCCGTCCCGGAGCCTCGTCCTCGGCGGGGTCGACTTCGGCACCCCGGGGTTGGCAGGCCACAGTGACGCCGACGCGGTCGCCCACGCGATCGCCGATGCGCTGCTCGGCGCCGCCGGCCTCGGCGACATCGGCGAGCACTTCCCCGACAACGACCCCGCCTACCAAGGCATCGACAGCATCGAGCTGCTCGGCCGGGTCGTGCTGAGCGTCTCCACCCACTACGAGATCGGAAACGTGGACGTCACCGTGGTGCTCGAGGCGCCGAAGCTGGCTCCGCACAGGACGGAAATGCAGCGCAGGCTGGGCGAAGTCCTCGGCGCTCCGGTCAGCGTCAAGGCGAAGCGAGCCGAATCGCTCGGCGCCCTAGGGCGTCGCGAGGGAATTGCATGCTTCGCGGTCGCCCTCCTCGTGCCCAGGTGACACGACGCGGCCCCTCCGGGCGGGAGCGAACCCCGTGGGGGGAGCATATCGAGGGGCCCCAGGCCGTCGGGGAGCTGCTGCGGGCAGGCAAGCGTCGCGTGCACAGGGTGCTCGTCTCGGAGGGATCCGGGCAGTCGGCCGCCCTCGCCGAGATCGCCCGCCTGGCCCGCGCAGCCGGAGTGCCGGTGCGAACGGTCGACCGTCCCCAGCTCCTCTCCGCAGCCCAGACGGACGCTCCCCAAGGGGTCGTAGCCGTTGCCGACCCGGTGGACGAGGCGGACCTGGAAGACCTGTCGGGCCGCCGTGCGGGGGATCCAGCTCCGTTCCTGGTGGTGCTCGACGGTGTGACCGATCCGCACAACCTCGGCGCGGTGATGCGCACCGCTGCTTGCGCGGGCGCGTCGGGAATCGTCATAGGTAGGCACAGGGCGGCAGGCCTGACACCCTCTGCGGTCAAGGCTGCCGCCGGGGCTGTAGAGCACCTTCCTGTCGCTCCGGTCGCAGGAATTCCCAACGCACTCTCGTCCCTGGCCGCTGCCGGCGTCTGGACGGTCGCGCTCGACCCAGGTGCCACCGGCAGCCTCTGGGACCTGCAGGTGGCGACCGAGCCGGTGGCGCTGGTCCTCGGTTCGGAGGGCAAGGGGATCAGCCGGCTCGCCCGTGAGCGGTGCGAACTCGCGGTGTCGATCCCACTGTCCGGGCCGATCGCTTCGCTCAACGTGTCGGCGGCGGCGGCGCTGGCCTGCTTCGAGGTAGCCCGCCGGCGGTCCACCCAGCCTGACTAGTCCTTTTGGTATCACGCCGGAATCTGATCAGATCGGTAGGAATTCGCGAAGTACGTCTTATTTTTCCTGGTCAGCCCAATTATTTTGTGTGGTGATACCGGTCAAAAGGTGCGGGTGACCGTTGACACAGTTCCCAGTGCTAGGTAAAAGTAACTAGCCCATTCGATCTAGACGGCGATGGGCCTCACGCAGCAGTCCAACGCAGAAGAGGCTCCAATGACGCTCCACAGCACTTTGATCTCACTATCAGATCTAGAAGACGAGGATCTCGTCGCACGGTGGCAAAGCGGTGACAGCGAGGCGCTGGACACACTGCTCCAGCGCTACCGCCGCTTCGCACGGTCCAAGGCCCGCTCCTACTTTCTCGTCGGGGCCGACGCCGATGACGTGGAGCAGGAGGGGCTGATCGGTCTCTACAAGGCTGCCCGGGACTACCGCGACGACCGCCAGGCTTCGTTCCGGGCGTTCGCCGAACTGTGCGTCACCCGGCAGGTCATCAGCGCCATCAAGGCGGCGACCCGCCAGAAGCATCAGCCCCTCAACCGTTACGTGTCCATCTCGGGTGTCCGCGGGAGCGACGATCCGAGCGAGGGAGCGGTCGAGGAACTTCTCGACGACCATCGCGCCAGCGACCCCGCCGACGAGGTGATCTCCCGGGAGCAGATCCAGTCGATGCGGCGCTCGATGAGCGAGAGCCTGTCCGGCCTCGAGGTCGACGTCCTTCGCCTTTACGTCGAGGGCAAGTCCTACCAGGAGATCAGCTGCCAGCTGGGCCGCCACGTGAAGTCGATCGACAACGCGCTCCAGCGCATCAAGCGCAAGTTGGATCACCACATGCAGGACGGCGACGAGGCCGCACCGGCCCTCGTCGCCTAGATCACGGCGACGTAGCCAGACTCCGGCCCCCGCCGGAGAGCCCGGCCGCTGTTATCGAGGCGTTCTGTGCCCGATATGCCAGTCCCAAAACTCGGATCGATCAGGCCCGCCGGCTGACAGAACTGTTGGCCGGCGGTGCTCCGTCCCTGCTCAGAGAGGGCGACGTGCTCGACTGGGCCCGGGGCAGCGGCAGGGTCCTGGCGAACAACAGCGTTCGCAACCGCCTGGGTCTGGCTCGCACCTTCCTCCGTTGGTGCGACCGGCGGGGGATCGGACCGGGGCTGGATTTGGAGGAGGAGTTCGCCGTCCTGCGGCGTTCGTATCCAGCGACCTACGGCAAAGTGCAGGACCGCAATCCGGCCCGATACCTGGACCACCACCAGGTCGAGTCGCTCATAGGCGTCTGCCGGGACGGGACCTGGCAGGGCAGCCGGGACCAGGTCGTCATCCGCTTCGGCTTGCTCGGCATTCGGGTGGCGGAGCTGTGCGGGCTGACATGGGCCAACCTGCTCCCCGACGGAACGTCCGGGATCACGGGTCATGTTCTACACGCCCACTGTGACGCCACAGGTAAGCGGTTCTTACAGCATGCGCGCCAACTGCCGGCGCACCCGTAGTCGATCTGCGCCATGGTGGTGGCGTGCTGTTGGCCGAGGGTCGGGAGGCGGAGGTGTTCCTGCGGCCGGACGGCCGCGTGCTGAAGCTCTGGCGCCTGCCCGACGACGGGCCGAAGGCCGAGCGAGAGCACGTCGTCTGCCGGCTGCTCAGCCCGCTAGCCCCCACCACCCACGGGCTGGTACATGTCGACGGCCGGCCCGGATTGGTGATGGACCGCATCGAAGGCGATTCGCTGCTGACACAGTTGCAGCGTCGGCCGTACGGGCTGTTCCGGGCCGCCCGAGTGCTCGCTGGCGTTCACGTCGAACTGAATGCCCGTGCCGCCCCGCTTGAGCTACCTGACCTCAGAGAGTTACTCACCTCCCGGCTCGCCCTGGCCGGCACCTTGCCCCGCCACCACCATGAGCTTTCCCTGAGGCTGCTTGCCTCGCTGCCAGGAGGTGACCGGCTCTGCCACAGCGACTTTCATCTCGGGAACCTCCTGGGCTCGTGGGACTCGCCAGTTGTCATCGATTGGGGGTGGGCAGCCCGCGGCGACCCGACATCGGACGTGGCCAGGTCGGAGCTGCTCCAGCGCATCGGCGCTCTCCCACCAGGTGTGCCGCCCGTCTTCCGGGCACTGGCTGCCGTCGGCCGAGGCGTGCTCACCGACCTCTACCTCAGCCACTACCGCCGCTTGGGTGGCATCGAGCCGACCTTCGAGCGGTGGCGGTTCGTGCACCGGGCTGCCCGATTCGCCGACGACGTCCCTGAAGAGTGGCCCACGTTGCTGCGCCTACTCGACCGTGCCGCACCCACCATCAGCCGCCAAGTGTGACGCCGCACCTCTGGGGAGCGACTGGAATCGAACCCGGTGCGCGACCGAATCGTTCGGAGTGTCCCTATCTCTTCACAGCAGGGAACGTCCCAGCAGGTAAGCCCTCCGAAGTGCTTCGGAGGGCAAGCCCCAGTGTGTGGCTCCGCCCAGGTGACCGGCCGTCAAGGTGCTCCGGTCGCACCTCGCCCGGTGGCTAGGAAGGTTTCGTAGTCGCTCCCTTCGACCTTGAACTGCCTCCTCGGCGCTATCGAGGACCGCGGGTTCTCTCCATCGGAGTTGCCCCTTCACAATCTGTATCACTGGTGATACGGTGATCAAATGAGCGAGGTGTCGATCAGGGACCTGAGAAACCACGGGGGCGAGGTCGTAGAGAGGGTGGAGCGCGGTGAACGGCTGATCGTTACACGCGATGGCCGGCGGGTCGCCGAACTGCGCCCCCTCGGACGGCTCCCCGTCAAGGCGACCGTGTTGGTCGAGCGGTGGTCCCGAGTGCCTCGCGTTGATCCCGAGCGTCTTCGCCGGGACCTCGACGAGGTGATCGACTTCCGTCTGTGACCGACCGGGGAATACTCGACACCTCGACGGTCGTGCTCCTCGGTCGACTGGACCCGGAACACCTACCGGAAGAGCCTCTGATAACCGCCGTGACCCTGGCGGAGCTGTCGGTCGGTCCGCTGGTGGCGACGACTCGCAAGGAGCGGTCATCCCGCCAGGCCGTACTACAGCACACCGAGGCCGACTTCGAGCCGTTGCCATTCGATGCCGAGGGCGCCAGGGCGTTCGGCCGCGTGGCCGCTTCGCTCCGGGCGGCTGGTCGAAAGGTCGAGGCCCGCGGCTACGACGCAATGATCGCGGCCACGGCCATCGCCAACGGCCTCCCGCTCTTCACTGTCAACCGCGCCGACTTCTCGGGGATAGACGGCCTCGATCTCCGTCAGATCCCCCATCCTGACCAATCGTGAGCAACGGAAGGAGGCACCGATGACAGATCCGCGTGCAAGTTCGGAAGTAAATCCCTATCGGGATCAAGCGCAAGCTTGATCACAACATGCAGGACGGCGACGAGGCCGCACCGGCTCTCGTCGCCTGGTCAGGGCGGCACACAGCCCCTGCAGGTAGCGCAGCTCCTCCAGCTGTATCCCGAAATCGCCGGCGCGCCGGCGGGCCTCTACCATCGGGACCGTGAGCGAGGTTCGTCAGCTCCGTTACATCCGTCCCCCCGGTTCCACCGATGTTCTCCTGCTCCGCCACGGCGAGTCGGTGCCGGCACGGGAGGACGTCCCCTTCGATCTGGTCGGGGGCCACGGTGACCCGGAGCTGGACCCCCGGGGCGTCGAGCAGGCAGAGCTTCTCGCGGATCGCCTCGCCCGCCGGGAAGGGGAACAGGCCATAACCGCGATCTACGTGACCAACCTTCGCCGTACGGCGGAGACCGCCGCACCCCTGGTAGACCGCCTCGGCATCGAGCCGGACGTCGAAGCCGACCTCAGGGAGGTCTTCTTGGGCGAATGGGAGGGCGGGCTTTACCGGCTGAAGGTCATGCAGGGCGACCCAATCGCCATCCGGATGATCGAAGAGGAACGGTGGGACGTGATCCCGGGAGCCGAACCCGACGAGGAGTTCACCGCCAGGGTTCGCAGGGGAATCGACACCATCGCATCGAAGCACCCCGACGAGACTGTTGCCGTCTTCACCCACGGCGGTGTCATCGGCCGGGCGATGGCGGAGGCAACCGGATCCCGACCCTTCGCGTTCCTCGCCGCGAACAACGCATCGATCAACCACATCGTTGTCAGCGACGGCCGCTGGACGGTTCGTTCCTTCAACGACGTGGCGCATCTGGAAGGGCTGTAGCGGAAGGTCAATCCCGGCGCTTTCCGCGTTGAGTCGTCGGCTAATTTGAGGGCCCTCGTTCGCCGTCTTCTCGACGGATTGGCTCGGAGGGCTGGCGGGCGTGGCGCAAGGAGCAGTCCCAGCTGAGCCTGCCGAGATTCCCCGGCAGCAGAGCGGAGCTGTTTGGGTAACGCATGCCGCGTGGTGCCAGAATGCGGCGCCAATGAGCATTGATCCGCTTTTTGATTTCACCGGCAAGGTCGCGCTGGTCACCGGGGGGAGCCGCGGTCTGGGCTACCAGATGGTGCGGGCGTTCGCCGAGCGCGGCGCCGATGTTGTGATCGCCAGCCGGAAGATCGAGAACTGCGAGAAGGTCGCTCAGGAAATGCGGGAGCTGGGCCGGCGGGCGTTAGCGCACCGGGTTCACGCCGCCAAGTGGGACTCGATCGACCGTCTCATCGACGACGTCTACTCGGAGCTTGGCCGCGTCGACATCCTCGTGAACAACGCGGGCATGAGCCCCCCGATGCCGAGCGACCAGATATCCGAAGAGCTGTTCGACAGCGTGGTCGGCCTCAATTTCAAAGGCCCTTTCCGGCTCGCGAGCCAAATCGCAAAACGGATGTCGGACGGGGACGGTGGTGTAATCATCAACGTCTCGTCGTCGGGGTCGCTCATGCCCCTTCCGCAGGTGATCCCGTACGGTTGCGCCAAGGCGGCGCTCAACGCGATGACGCGTTCTCTCGCCGCCGAATATGGGCCGAAGGTTCGGGTCAACACTTTGGTTCCAGGACCGTTCCTGACCGACATCGCCGACGCGTGGCCTGAACAGCAGCGTCGACTACAACCGAACGCGGTGGGACGCCCGGGACGACCCGACGAGATCGTCACCGCGGCACTCTTTCTGGCCAGTCCATCGTCGACGTTTACGAACGCCGCACTGGTCCGCGTCGACGGGGCGCTTCCGTTAGGCCAGTAAGTAGAGACCGCCGTTCGGCTCAGAGAGTGTCCTCGCCGAACAGGTGGTCTATTGCGTCGAGCAGGTACTTCACACCGATCGGCTTGGTCAGGTAGTCGATCGCTCCTTCTTCGATCAACTCGTCGTGCCGGCGTTTCGTGGCGTCGGCGCTGAGAATCACGACCGGGATATCGCGGGTCGATTCCTCGGACTTCAGCCGGCGGAGAACCTCGTCACCGCCCATGTCGGGCAGGTGAAGATCGAGCATCACCAGATCAGGTTGCGCGTTGCGCACCAGGTCGATGGCGACGATCCCAAGCATCGCGGGCACAACCGTCACGTCGGGCCGGCGCAGAAGTATCTGTTCGACCAGCTTCACGTTGGCGAGCATGTCCTCGACGTAGACGAGCTTGCGCGGACGGCTGTAACGGCGGGACTGAACGCGCGTGGCGATCTCGGGTCTGAGCTCCTCCACCGATCGAGGCTCGACGCTGGGAAGCTCGACCCAGAATGTGCTCCCGACGTCGGGAGTACTTGATACGCCAAGCCTTCCACCCATGCCTTCGGTCAGGTTGCGTGATAGCACCAGCCCGAGACCGGTGCCTTCCACGCTGGTCTTGATAGCGGCGAGTCGTTCGAACGGGACGAAGAGTCGGGAGAGATCCTCAGCGCTGATCCCGGCGCCCGTGTCGGTGATGGACACGCGCACGAAGTCGTCCGGCCTGTCCTCGACAGTGATGGTGACCATGCCGGCGCGTCGGTTGTATTTGATTCCGTTGGAAAGAAGGTTGAGCAGAACCTGGCGCAGGCGCTGGTAGTCAGCATTCACGTATCCGCGCTTTTTCGATTCATGGTCCCGGTTGATCGTGATGCCCCGTGAGGCGGCGAGCGGCCGGGCGAGCTCGAACGCATCTGTAATCACGGTGTCGATGGACACGGGTTCGACTGACAGCGACATTTGCCCCGAGTCGATTCGCGCGATGTCGAGCACGTCGTCGAGCAGCGCGAGCAGGTGGCGTCCCGCGGTGAGGATCAGCTCCACCGACTCTTCTTGCTCGAGAGGCAGATCACTCATACTGAGCAGTTCACCGAAGCCGAGGATCGACGTGAGCGGCGTCCGGAGCTCGTGGCTTACGCGTGACAAGAACTCGCTCTTGGCGGCGTTCGCAGCTTCGAGCTTGCGGTTGGTCTCTTGCAGCTCGACGGCGCGGCGAACGATCTCCATCTCCATCTGAGCGGTGCGGTCCTGCAGGTCGGCGCTCAGTTGCTTTTGCTTTGACTCCGACTCCTTGAGCCTGACGAAGTCGGTCACGTCTACAGCGCGGTGGATGATGTACAACAACTCCCGGTTGGGTCCGAGAACGGGCGAGTTGAGCGGGCTCCAGTAGCGGACCTCGAACTTCCCGCCCTCCGAGGCCGGGCGGCGGATGTCGTACTTCTGTACCGCCATGGTGTCGGGTGCCCGGGTTCGTTTGACCCGATCGAGCGACCTGCGCAGGTTGGTAACGCCGTCGGCGTTGGGGTCGTCGGGGTTGTCGGGGAACACGTCGAACAGGTCCCGCCCGACGATCGTGTCGCGCTCTGTCATCGTTGCCTTCAGGTACGCATCGCTGGCGGTGACGATGACGTATTCGGGGTCGAGAACCAGGTACAGCCCCGGTGCCGACTCGAACAATGTCTTGAAGTCCGCCTCCGAGCTGACCTCCGGACGCCGCGGTGACGATGCGGACGCCGGATTCTCGGTTTGTGAGTTCGCGCCGTCCGGCCCAACGCTTTGACGGACGCGAGCCAGCAGCTCCTCGAGCTTGTCGTCTAGTTCGCCAACTGTGAACGGCTTTTGGAGAACGTCGCGGATTCCGTGCGTCAGGGCCTCTTGCAACTCGGGCCCGACTGCATCACCCGTCACAAACAAGATGGCACGCCGTCCCCATTCGGGATCCTCCTCCGAGAGACATTGCGCGACCTTCAAACCGTTGGAGCCCCTCAGATGGAGGTCGAGAAGTATCAAATCCGGGTTTGACCGGCGGACCTCATCAATGATCATGACCGGGTCGTCCTCGAAATACGTGTCGGCAATCCCGAGCTCGCCCAGCATGTGCTTCAGCAGTTCGCGCATCATCGAGCTGTCGTCGACCACTAGGGCAGAAACACCCAAAACGGAAGAGCTAATGTGCCTCACGTCCCGGCCTTACATGCGATTACGTTCGCCCTGATGCTAGCCGGTTTGCGTAGTTTGCGAAGTCGGTGCCGTGGGAGCCCGAGGCCGTGTATGAGCCCGAGGCCGGCTTCGAACCGGCGACCTGACGCTTACAAGGCGCCTGCTCTGGCCAACTGAGCTACTCGGGCGAAGGCGGGAAGGGGAGTTTACGCGGTGGCCGTACGCCGGCTCGTCCGGTCAAACGCGTCCAGGGCGAGCTCCACCGAATCCAGCTGCTTGAGGGCGAAGCGGTCCGTGGCCGCGCTCATCGCCTCGGACCCAAGCTCCGCCCAAACGACCTTGCCGTCGCCTTCCAGCTCCATGCCCCAGGACCCGGCCACCGACGACACGACCGCGAGGCCACGGCCGCTGGTCGCGGCCGGATCGACCCCGGCGAGGATCGGCAATCGGCTGTTCTCGTCGTACACCTCGAGGCGAACCGAGGAGCCTGCCCACAGGACGCGCAGCTCGATACCGGTCCTGGCGTGGAGGACGGCGTTGGTGACCAGTTCGCTGGTTATGAGAACCGCGTCGTCGATGTGGTCCTTCAGGCCCCAAGCGGCGAGCAGCGACCGGACGAAGGCCCGAGCGGCTGAAACCGCCTCGACATTGTTCTCGAGATCAAGGCAAACATCCATCGACCAACCGCCGGCGACCGCCAAGAAACTGGCACCTATGCACCTGAAAAAGGTGGTGTCTGTCTACCCCCGATAGACGAATCCGTAAACGCTGTACGTGCATTAAAACCTTGGATACCGGTTCAGAATCCGTATGCGCTGTGGCCACAGTCGATCGTTTGGCAGCGAGAGGGGGCCCCGGAGAGGATCCGGCTGTTCTCGAACTCGTTGGCGACCACGAACGCCTGCACGTAGTGGATGACGATCTCGGCCCTCCCGGGGCACACCCCAGCCACGTTGAGACACGTCATTCCCTCATGACCGAGGGCGTAGCCGGGGCAGATGACCACGAACCCGGGCGCGGGATAGAGGCCTCTGGATTCCACGGCCTCGATGACGGACCCGCATGTCAGTGGCGCCGGCGGAACACCATGCTGAGCCGCAGCCGCCGTTCTGGTCACCGGGGCCGGCGCCGGCGGAGCGATCGTGGTAGAAGGCGCCGTGGGTGGCGGCGCGATGTCGGAGGTGTCCGCAGCCATCTCGATCCGGTGGGCGATTTGGATAGCGGCGGGAACCGCGCCGTGCTGACCGGAGAGAGTTGTGACCAGGCGGGCGTCCCGGCCGGCCGGGATCAGGAGGTAGACGACTAGGCAGAGACCGGCCGCGGTGGCGCCTACCAGCGCCCCGAATCGGAGACGACTGCCGCCGGGTATACCACCGAAAGCGCGAGCGCAAATGCGTTCCGTGGTGGCTGTTTACCCGGTGGGGTGGGTTCAGCGAACAGGTGGCGGAAAAACCGGAAACCGAATGCCTGGTGGTGCTGGCAGGCAGCTGTTGCCAGGGTGCTTGATCCGTATCCCTCAGGGATGGAAAGCTCCAACGGATGGGACTCTCCGAGCGCGACCGCGCGGTGCTCGACTTCGAGCGGTCCTGGTGGACCGAGCCGGTGCGCAAGGAGGAGGCCATTCGAGAGCGATTCGGTTTGTCCGCGACGCGGTACCGCCAGATCCTCGCCTCACTGATCGACTCGGAGGAAGCTGACGCGTTTGACCCTCTCGTGGTGCGCCGGCTTCGAAGAGCTCGCGACCAACGCCGGCGAGCCCGCTACGAAGGGCGTCCGGCCGGGGGCGGGAGAGCGAGGTGAACCGCCGCGCCGGACCTTCGCCCGGGGGGGGAGTCCACGCGGGAAAGGCCGCCTTGGTCATTGTCGTCGCGGTCGTGATCGGAGTGCTCGTTCTCCACCACAACCCGAGTACCCACTCCGCCGCCTCCGCCCCGACCAGCAGGGCGTCGGCCGCTCCGCCGACCACCGTCGCCCCGACCACGTCAACCACCACGGCAATTCCGGCGGCGAGCGTGAAACTTCAAGTGCTCAACGGGACCGGCAGCGGGAACCTGGCCAGCCGCTGGTCGACCAAGCTGCGGACGAGCCCCGGCTACAACACTCTCGCTCCTGACGACACCACGTCGAGGGTCACGCAGTCGGCGATCTACGTCGAGACGCCTGGGTACCTGCCGGAGGCGTACGCCTTGGCGACCGCTGTTGGCTTGAGCCCGTCTGCGGTCAACACGACCATTCCCGCGCCGGCGAGCGCGCCCATCCCGACGAGCGAGCGGTCCAAGGCCAACCTCGTGCTGGTGATCGGTCCGGACCTCGCGAACAGCGCCTGATCGCAGATCAAGATCTGACCGAGACACCGCTGTCCGGCGAACCGCTGTCCGGCGAACCGCTGTCCGGCGAACCGCTGTCCGGCGAACCGCTGTCCGGCGAACCGCTGTCCGGCGAACCGCTGTCCGGCGAACCTCAGTCCGAGACATCTCTGCCTGGCCAAACTCCCCCGATCGACCCTGGACTGATCCGCCCCTTCATCGAGCGACCCGATTCGGCGGGAGTGTTCGTCGACTTCGACGGAACTCTCGCGCCTATCGTTGAAGATCCCGACGCAGCCCGTCCTGTTGAGGGCTCCGCAGAGCTGCTCGCCAGGTTGGCCGGCAGGTTCGCAAAGGTGGCCGTCGTATCGGGACGGCCGGTCGCCTACCTGGTCGCGAACCTCGCCGGCGCCGGTCGCACCGAGCTGGTCGGCTTGTACGGGCTTGAAAGCCAGCTGGCCGAGCTGCCCGCCGCCCAAGCCTCTCCGGGAGCCGCCCGGTTCCTGCAATCCGTCGCAAACGTGGCAGACGAGGCCGAGAGACAGGCGGCGCAGGACCCAGTTCGTTTCGCCGGCTTGGGAGTCGAGCGCAAAGGGCTCACGGTCACGCTGCACTACCGGAAGGCGCCGTCCCTGGCCGCATGGGTGGAGTCGTTCGCCGCCGCCCAAGCTGCAGCAACCGGCCTCGTTGCCCACCCCGGGAAGATGTCGGTCGAGCTGAGACCGCCGGTCGAGACCGACAAGGGCACCGTGGTGGCGAGCTTCGCCGAGGGGCTCGCCGCGGTCTGTTACTTGGGCGACGACCTCGGAGATCTGCCGGCGTTCCGAACCTTGGCGACGCTCCGTTCTCGCGGTGTCGCCACGCTCGCGGTTGCCGTCCGATCGGGAATCGGGGACGAGACGCCGCCGGCGGTCGTCGATGCCGCGGACATCGTGGTGGACGGACCGCACGGCGTCCTAGGGGTGCTTCGGGCGCTCGCCGGCGACCGTCCTGGGTAAGGAAAGGGAACTATAGTTCCTTAAGTCTACCCAGCCGGCATGTAAAGCGATATAGAACGGCGTCGATGGCCGGAGGCATCAAAGCTCAGCCGGCCGCCGCCAGCAGGTCGTCGAACCAGTCCAGCGGTGTACGGGCCTCGACCGCCTCGCGCAGCGCCTTGGCCCGCTCGGCCCGCTCGCCGGCGCCCATATCGAGCGCCTCGCCAAGCGCGGCGGCGGTCCCGCTGACATTGAACGGGTTGATGCCGAGCGCGTGTTCAGACAGCTCGTCCCACGCGCCGGCGTTGCGGCTGAGCACCAGCACTCCGTCGCGGTCGTTCACGAGCGGGCCCTCCTTGGCCACCAGGTTCAGGCCGTCCCGGATCGGGTTCACCAGGAGCACGTCAGCCCGCTTGAGTGCCGCGACGGCGGCGACGTGGTTGTCCTTGGAGTCGATGACGATCGGCGTCCAGTCCGGGGTCGCCCACCGGGCGTTGACCCGATCGGCGAGAGTCTGAACCTCCTGGGCGTAGGAAAGGTAGTCGGCTACGCCCTGGCGCGACGGGTACAGCTTCGCCGCGAACACCACCCGGCCACGAAGGTCCGGCCGAGTGTCGAGGAGCTCGTCGAAGGCCCAGAATCCGCGGAGCACGTTCTTGGACAGCTCCATCCGGTCGACCCGGACGATCACTCGGCGGTCGCCCACCAGATCGTCCAGCCGGGCCAATTCTCTGGCGCACTCCGGCGACGCCGCAACGGCGTGCAGATCATCGGCATCGGCAGCGGCCGGCGCTACGAACACTGACGGCTCGCGGCCCAACCGTTCACGGCAGCAAGCGAGGAAGGCATCCGCCCACCGCCGGGAGTGAAAACCACACGCGTCGACCTGGGCCAAGCCCTCTATCAGCTCGTCAGCCGCGTGGTCCGGCAGCACTCCGAGCTCCTCCGGTGTGCACCACGGCGTGTGGAGGAACGCCACCACCCGCAGGTCGGGCCGCAAGCGAGTAAGCAGGGCGGGTGCCAGCGCGAGCTGGTAGTCCTGGACCAGGACCGTCCCACCTTCGGCGGCGAACTCCGCGGCCAGGGACGCAAAGCGCTCGTTCACGTTCCGGAACGCCTCCCAGGCTTCGGTCCAGCGGCGGTCGAACCTCGGACGGCGGGGGAGGTCCCACAGCCCATGGATGCAGAACCACAGGGTCTGGTTGGCAACCACGTCGTAATAGGCCCGGTAGGTCGCCTCGTCGATCTCCACGGCCCGCATGTGGAAACCCTCGGCGTCGAGCAGCCCCGATCTGGCCGCGTCGATGTCGTCGGGCGAGGAGGCAGCCGCGACCCAGAGCGCCTGTTCCCGTTGGACGCCCGGACCGAGCGTGACGACCAGCCCGCCGGCCCCCCTCTTGGCGCGCAGGTCCCCGGTCGCGTCACGGCCGAAGCTCAACGGTCCCCGGTTCGACATGACGACGAGCGGGCGTTTGGGGGGCATGCCTGCTCGACGCTAGCGACAGCGGCGGTGGGCCCGGTACCGGGCCGCGATCACGACGGATCGGTGCAGTATTAGACGCATGCCTCGTCTCGTGGCTGCGCCCGACAAGTTCCGCGGAACGGCGTCAGCCCAGCAGATCGCCGAGGCGATCGCCGGTGCAGCCCGGTCCTCGGGTTGGTCGGTTGACGTCGCTCCCGTTTCGGATGGCGGCGAGGGCTTCTGCTCGGTCCTCGGCGGCCGTCCCCGTCACGTCAGCGTGCGAGGACCGCTGGGTGACCCCGTCGACGCCGCGTGGTACGAGCTCGACGAAAACACCGCCGCAATCGAATCCGCAATGGCCTCCGGTCTCATCCTCGCCGGCGGACCGAAACGCAACGACCCGGTTCGCGCTGACACCGCCGGCGCCGGCGAGCTGATCGCCGCGGCGGTCAAGGCCGGGGCGCGCCGTTTGCTCATCGGGATGGGTGGCACCGCGACAACCGACGGAGGTTGGGGAGCCCTCGAGGTGCTCGAACCGCACAGCCGGCTCGCGGGGGTCGACATGATCGTCGCGTGTGATGTCACGACGCGATTCACGGACGCCGCGGCGATCTTCGCTCCGCAGAAGGGCGCGTCGGCGGCGCAGGTCGAGCTGCTTTTTCGCAGGCTCGAGCGCCTCGCCCAGGTGTACCGGGAACGGTTCGGTGTGGACGTCCAGGCGATCGAAGGCTCCGGTGCGGCCGGGGGGCTCGCGGGTGGGCTCGCCGCGTTGGGAGCGACTCTTGTCAGCGGGTTCGAGGTTGTCGCCGAGCGAATCGAGCTGGCCGAGAGGATCGAGGGGGCGGATCTGGTCGTCACCGGCGAGGGCTACCTGGACGAGGAATCGTTCAACGGGAAGGCAGTCGGCGGCGTTGTCGACCTCGCCCGGGAGCTCGGCGTGCCGGTGGCCGTGGTGGCCGGTGATGCGGACGACGGGGTTTCTGGTGCGGCGTCGATCACGACCCTGGTCGGTTCGGTCGGCGAGGAGCGGGCGATGAACGACACGCTCGGAGCTGTTTCGGAGGTGGTGGGCGCCGTCCTGGACGGTGTCTAGCCGGGATTCCGGCTACCTCGACTACGCGGTCTTGCGATGGGCGGGGACGTCCGCCAGCGGCGGCCGCTCCACGAAGGTCACCGGTACCGGCTCGGATCCCGGCCGTACCAGGTGGGCGGTCCAGCCGAACGCGGCGGCGTTCTCCTCGGC
Source organism: Acidimicrobiales bacterium (assembly GCA_036378675.1). Taxonomy (NCBI): domain Bacteria; kingdom Bacillati; phylum Actinomycetota; class Acidimicrobiia; order Acidimicrobiales; species Acidimicrobiales bacterium. Next base: position 3,889 of record DASUWA010000019.1, on the reverse strand, counting down.
GAGCCCGGCGCGCTCGAGCACGAGCTGCAATATCGCCAGCGACTGGACACCGAGCTCGGACAACGGCCGGTTCCGGTGGATCCGTTCCCCCAGGTCGCACTGGACAAGTCCGCCGGAACCGAACTGCCCGGTGATGTCGATGAGCAGCCCGAGATCGACTCCGTACCCGCCCACGAACGGAACCGACTCGAGCACTTCCCTGCAAGCCGCCAGCTCGCCGGCAAGGGGCTGGTGCAGCCCGGAAAGGTGCGGAAAAAAGACCGAGATCAGCGGCCTGGCCATCAGCTCCGTCACCCGCCCGCCTTCGCCGAGTTGCCCGTTCACCGGCCGGTCGTAGAAGCCCTTGACAGCGGTCACGTCGTCCCTCGTGAGGAGCGGCCCGGCAAGCCCCAGCACGAAGCCCGGGTCGAAGCTGCGGATGTCCGCGTCGCAGAAGACCACGACGTCGCCGCTCGTGACGTGGACGCCCCGCCACATCGCCTGTCCCTTCCCGTGTTCCGTCCCGTATTCAGGCAGCACCGCGGAACTGTCGAATACCTTCGCTCCGGCGGCTGCTGCGACGGCGGCCGTGTCGTCGGTCGAGCCGTCGTCGATGACTACCAGTTCGTCGACGACCGGGACCCGTTCTACGAGCTCGCGCTGCACCACGGCGACCGTCTGGCCGATCGTCTCCGCCTCGTTGCGGGCAGGAAGGCAGACCGACAACCTCCGCCCTTTTTTCGCGGCAAATACCCGCTCGGCGGGGAAGTCCCTGGAGCTGAAAGTCCGCAGCATGCCGGGCTACATCCTGCCACGAGAAACCGATATGACGACTGGGGGCTGACCAGGTACGATGGCCGCAACTTATCTAGATCGGCTGAGGGACGGGCCCTTTGAAGCCGAGGCAACCGGCCTCCTGGTGAGGATCACGGTGCCAATGCCCGACTCGATGAGCTACGAGGAGGAATCGTTGCCATACGTAGAAGGACTCCGGTGCCGGGAATGCGGCCACCCCTACCCCGCCGAGGCCCTCCATTTTTGTGAGTGGTGTTTCGGGCCACTCGAGGTGGTCTACGACTACGAGGCGATCCGGAAGGTGGTGTCGCCGGAGCGGATCGCCGCCGGCCCGTCGTCCATCTGGCGCTACGCCGACCTGCTTCCGGCGAGCGCTGAGGGAGCGGTGAGCCTCGGCGCAGGCTTCACCCCGCTCGTGAGGGCCGACCGTCTGGCCGCCGAGCTGGGCCTGGGCGAGCTGTGGATCAAGAACGACACGGTCAACCCGACGGGATCTTTCAAGGACCGGGTCGTCTCGGTGGCTCTCACCAAGGCACAGGAACTCGGGTTCAAGGTGGCCGCTGCGGCGTCGACCGGAAACCTCGCGAACTCGGTCGCCGCACACGCGGCGCACGCCGGCATGGAGTCGGTCGTGTTCATCCCGGCGGACCTCGAGGCGGGCAAGGTCGTGACCACAGCCGTGTTCGGCGGGAAGCTCGTCGCGATCGACGGGAACTACGACGACGTGAACCGGTTGTGTGCCGAGATCGCCGGCGAGCGGCCTTCGTGGGCGTTCGTGAACGTCAACGTTCGCACCTACTACGCCGAGGGATCGAAGACGCTCGCGTTCGAGATCGCCGAGCAGCTCGGGTGGGAGGCTCCGGACCACGTTGTGGTGCCGGTCGCATCTGGCAGCCAGCTGACCAAGGTCGCCAAGGGATTCAAGGAGCTGGAGCTGGTCGGCCTGATCGACTCCGCGGACTCGCGGATCTCGGGTGCCCAGGCGGCGGGGTGCTCGCCCATCGCCGCGGCCTTCGACGCCGGTTGGGACGCGGTCAAGCCGGTCAAGCCGGACACGATCGCCAAGTCGCTGGCCATCGGCAACCCTGCCGACGGGCCCTACGCCCTCGACGCAGTTCGCGAGTCGGGCGGGACGTTCGGATCCGTCAGCGACGAGGAGATCGTCGAGGGCATCCGGCTCCTCGCCCGGACCGAGGGCATTTTCGCCGAGACCGCCGGAGGGGTGACCATCGCCACCCTGGCCCAGCTTGCGGCTTCGGGTGCGATCCGTCCCGACGAGCGGGTCGTCGCGATCGTCTCCGGTAACGGGCTGAAGACGATCGAGGCCGTCGCTCCGCACTGCGGTCCCACTGCCGTGATCCCACCTACCCTCGACGCCTTCGCCGAGGCGGTCGAGCTTCCCTCGGAGGTTTTCTGACGTGGCCGTCACCGTTCGCATCCCAACCCAGCTGCGCCCACTCGCCGGCGGGAACAACGACGTCCAGCTCGACGGCACGAGCGTCGGAGAGGTCCTGAAGTCTCTCGAGGTGGCCTACCCCGGGTTCCACGACCGCCTCTTCGATGACGCTGGAAAGCTCCGGCGGTTCGTGAACGTGTTCGTCGCGGACGAGGACATTCGTTTTCTCGACGGGCTCGACACGGCTGTCGCGGAGGGCGCGACCGTCTCGATCGTCCCTGCAGTCGCCGGCGGCTAACTCACCTAACTCACCGACGGCCGCCGGCGGGGTTGCCTTTGTGGAACATTGATTCCGGAGCCGGCGCTTTTGTGGCAGCCGCCCCGCTTGACGACCCGCACGTCCCTGCCACAAAAGACCGACTCGACGAATTTTGGTTCCAGAAAAGCTCGCCGCCGGATGGGTCTCGGGTGGGTTCACAGCCACCTTGCACTAACTCTCCGGAGGCGGTTTACTGTTAGCACTCGGGATATGAGAGTGCTAATGGTGGTCCACCCAATGGAGGGAACCAAGAACAGATGCCCAAGCTGATTGCTTTCGACGAGAACGCCCGTCGCGCGCTCGAGAGCGGGATGAACCAGCTCGCCGACGCCGTGCGAGTGACCCTCGGCCCCAAGGGCCGCAACGTCGTCCTGGAGAAGAAGTGGGGCGCACCCACGATCACCAACGACGGCGTGTCCATCGCCAAGGAAATAGAGCTCGAGGACCCCTACGAGAAGATCGGGGCCGAGCTGGTCAAGGAAGTAGCCAAGAAGACCGACGACGTCGCCGGTGACGGAACGACCACCGCCACGGTGCTGGCCTGGGCGCTCGTTCGCGAAGGCCTCCGCAACGTCGCCGCCGGCGCCAACCCGATGTCGCTGAAGCGAGGCATCGAGGCGGCTGTCGAGGCGGCCGTCGGCTCCCTGAAGAACCTGTCGAAGGAGACCGAGACCAAGGAGCAGATCGCCCAGGTGGCGTCGATCTCGGCGGCCGACACTGAGATCGGTGACCTGATCTCCGAGGCCATCGACAAGGTCGGCAAGGACGGTGTCATCACCGTCGAGGAGTCGCAGACGTTCGGCATGGAGATGGACCTCGTCGAGGGGATGCGCTTCGACAAGGGGTACATCTCCCCCTACTTCGCCACTGACACCGAGCGGATGGAGGCCTCCCTCGAGGACCCGTACATCCTGTTCGTGGGCTCGAAGATCTCCGCCGTGCGGGATCTGCTGCCGCTGCTCGAGAAGGTCATGCAGTCGGGCCGGCCGCTGGTCGTCGTCGCCGAGGACGTCGAGGGGGAGGCCCTGGCCACCCTGGTGGTCAACAAGATCCGGGGCACGTTCAAGAGCGTGGCCATCAAGGCGCCCGGTTTCGGCGAGCGGCGCAAGGCCATGCTGCAGGACATGGCCATCCTCACGGGCGGGCAGGTCGTCACCGAGGAGGTCGGTCTCAAGCTCGAGAACACCACCCTGGACCTGCTGGGCCGGGCCCGCAAGGTCGTGGTGACCAAGGACGAGACCACCATCGTCGAGGGCGGGGGGTCCGAGACCGATATCAAGGGCCGGATCAGCCAGATCAAGACCGAGATCGAGAACACCGACTCCGACTACGACCGGGAGAAGCTCCAGGAGCGGCTGGCCAAGCTGTCCGGTGGGGTGGCCGTCATCAAGGTCGGCGCC
>DASUWA010000018.1 GCA_036378675.1 Acidimicrobiales bacterium | reverse complement strand
TTCTCGTCACCAGCCAGGTCAATCAAACAGGCAGCACCATATCGGGAAACACGGCACACATCGTCGTGGTCAAAACAAACCCCGGCTACGCACCCGACCCGAGCAACCACGGCACCGGCACCATCATCGCCACCTACTGCTAAGCCAATGCGCTCCAGAACACACACGGTTACGCCAAGAGACGCCAAGAGCCGCTGATGGCCATTCCTCGCCGAGTATGGAAGCGGCGCAGAACATCGTTTTTCGGACAAGCAGGATCGTCACGCAGGGTCGCCGGTCATAGGTGTTCTCTTCGCTGTGGCGCTCTTGTCCAGCGTGGTCGGTTTGGTTTCGAACGCCAAGCCTGCGGCGACCTCTGGCTATCAGGTCCAGGTACTACCGGGCCTCGGCGGCGCCTTACGGCGGCGCTTCGCATTAACGACGGGGACTGGTCGTCGGCACGTCTAAGACACAAGTCGGACAGGTGGACGCTGTCATTTGGTTCTGGCGGCCTGACGGCAAGTACGTGCCGACGGCCTTCCCTAGGTACAGCGCTCTGGCAGCACAGAGGTGGCCAGTCGGGCTGCATGACGTTGATGCACAGCCTGAGGGCTGACCTCCAATGCGGTCGCTATCTGGGCCCAAGTCCATCCGGCCGCTCGTGCTTGGCGAACCTGTTGCTCCTCGCAGACCTGTGCCACTTGTCGTAGGCCTAGCACTCCGAGCAGCCCAAGCTCAGGGTCTTCGTCGGCCGCGAGGCCGACCAGCCGAACCGCGCGGTCGGCAGCGACGGCGACTCCGGGCACCAAGGTCAGTTGCACCCCCAACTCAAGGTGGGAGTCCCGCTCGGCCTGCCGATTCGCGTCTTTTGCACAGCTCATCAAGTTGCCTTGATATCAGCAGAAAGTAGCCCCCGACGTCGCGCGGCTCGTTGACCTGGGCGAACGCCTCGCGACCGTCAGAGATAGCGGCAGCGGTCGGGACTTCCCACTATTACGTAAACCTCTCCGACGTTGGCCCTGCGTCCGTCGGCTACACGGGCCGCAAGCGTGCCCGAACTAGCGGTCCTTTACGCCATTTCAAGTGCTCCCCCACCGGCATTTATGCCGCAGGGGGCCTGCGGCGATCGGGGCTCCTCCATCCGGGTTATCGGGCAACCCTCTAGATGCAGCTGGTAGCCCGCTGGCACTTGAGGCACATGCGGCCTCGCCGAAGAGGTCCGTGTAGGGCGTGCCGACGCCTTCAGTGACTGCCGGGCCGCCGACGTGCGGGCGATGTTCGCGGCCGGGTTGCCTGGAGAGCGGTGACCACGGTGCCGACCTGCCCTGCGCCGAGGAGGTTCTCTACACTCAAGGTTCTTCGCTGAAGGCAATGGTGGGGGGAGGGACCCAGCCAGCCACCAGCAGACGTCCGACCGGCGCAACCGGCGCAACTTCCACCCATTAGCTACCCATTCCTGGTCCGACTGGCTGGACCAGAATGTCATGCGTGGTGCTACCCGCTGAGCTTGGCTGGCAGACAGCGACATCGAATGAACCGAATCTTGAGCTCTCGTATCTGCAGGCGACGAACAGTCGACGTTGGGCCATCAATCTTCTGCTCGATGCCATTGAGCTCCAGGGTGCCCGAAGGATTATCGATGTTGGCGCTGGTGACGGGCAGATATCGGTAGCACTGGCGCCCCACGTCGACTACGTCGCATCTGTTGACCCGGACCTCAGACGCGCACTCGCACTCCAGGACGCTATGAGTTCGGAAATCAACTTGGAATACATACCGCGGAAGGTGGAGGATGCGGATCTCCCCAGTGCGTCAGTTGATTTTGCCCTGCTCTCCTACGTCCTTGAGACGCTTGGACCCGCTGAGCAAGACTCCCTCCTCGAATCGACATTTAAATTCCTGCGACCGGCAGGAGTGGCTATAGGAATCGCTCGCCGAGCTCAAGGCTCAGCGTGTCAAGCCGGAAACACCGTTTGGTGGACAGTCCCGAATCGCCCCGTGCGGTCACCGCTCGATACGGATGGGCGATGACGGCGCACGGGCGGGGTCAGTTGTCAGATGGTCTCGAGGATGCGGGTGGTAGGGGCGCCCTCGAAGTGCTGTGAGTTGGGCCAGATCTGCCTCTCGAGTTGGCCGAGGAAGGCCCGAGCCTGTTCCACCGTGTCGAACTCGAGGTCGACTGCGATGTAGTTCGGGTCCCCGACCGCATGACGAACCTGGACTGCGGTGACGCCGCCTTGGGCACGGAAGTCATCGAAGGATCGGAAGGTTTCGAGCCAGGACTCGAGGTCGTGGACGCTGTGCTCAATGTGAAGTGATGTCATGCGCAGATCATGACGAGCGGAAGGGTTCGCGCCCATCCCAGGTTGTTGGGATTTCCTACTCTTTGAGCAGTGACCGCGCAGGTGGCAAGGCGATGTCTGAACTACGAGGGCGAGGAACGCCCGCTGCGCATTGCGCTGGTCGAAGACCTCCGCCGCCGGGTGCCATTCCGCGCGCATGTGTGGGCGCTGATCGATCCCGAAACCGACGTAGCTACGGCCCCGCTGGCGACGGTGCCGGACACGCTCATGGTGCAGCTGCCAGGGGTGGTGCGACGCCGGTATCTGACGACGGTCAACCGTTGGGACCGCATGGATACGCCGGTGGCTTCCCTGTATCAGGCGACCGGCGGCGATCCGGCGAAGAGTCTTCTTTACCGCGAGGTGCTCGGGCCGGCCGGCGTCGGCGATATCGCGTCGATTGTGTTCCGGGACCGGTTCGGCATCTGGGCGTTCCTCGACCTGTGGCGCCTTGAGGCCGACGCGCCCTTCAGCGACGGCGAGCTGGCGATCCTCACCGAGGACGTCTCGGTTATCACTGCCGCACTGCGGAGCTGCCAAGCCAGAAGCTTCGACGAACGCTCACCCGCAGCCCAGCGGCCCGGACCGGCGGTGTTGTTCCTCTCGCCGGAACTGGAGGTGCGCGGCCAGACCCCCGAGACGGATGGGTATCTTCGGGCCCTGTTGCCGCCGGCGGTCGACCGCCAGCCTGTCCCCGCCGGGGCCTACAACGTCGCCGCCGCCCTTCTCGCTCACGAGGCGGGGATTCATCCCCACCCCCCGGTTGCCCGGGTCAGACTGGTTGGCGGTTTGTGGCTCACGTTCCGGGCGGCGCGCGTCGACTCGGACGTGCCGGCAGCCGAGCGCGACGTCGCGGTCACGATCGAGGTGACCTCACCCGCAGAGCGGCGCAGCCTCTACTCTCGGAGTCACGGGCTCACCCCCCGCGAAACGGAGTTGCTCGAACGGTTAGCGCTCGGTGCTGACACCCGGACGCTTGCCCGAGAGCTGTATCTCTCCGAGCACACCGTGCAGGATCACCTGAAGTCGATCTTTGAGAAGACCAACACTCGCAACAGGCGAACCCTGCTCAGTCGCGTCGCGGGACAATGAATCTGCTCCGCCCCGGACTGCAGTCAACGGACCCGGGCCACCACTTGTGCGGTACACGCCGAGCGATCTACTCCGACGTGCCTAGTGCCATGCCTCTTGACAATCTGCCTAACTAAGTTAGGTTATACAAACGATGGTTGTAGAGCCGATCCGAGATAGGCGTACCGAACGCCGGGAGGCGACCAAGGCGGAGATTCTCGATGCAGCCTGGGAGCTGGTGCGGGCTGAAGGCCTGGCTGCTCTGAACCTGCGCGACCTGGCGGCCAACGTCGGCATGCGGCCGCCGTCGTTGTACTCGTACTTCGACTCCAAGCGCGCCATCTACGACGCCATGTTCTTGCAGGGCAACCTGGAGCTGCTGGCCCGTTACGAGGCCCAGCCGGAACCCACCGATCCCGTTGAGGGCCTGCGGGCGGGTGGGCGGCTGTTCGTCCAGTTCGGCGTCGAGGACCCGGCGCGGGCGCAGCTGCTGTTCATGCGCACCATCCCCGGTTTCGAACCGTCGCAGGAGACCTACGACGTCGCCGTGCGCATCGTGGAGCTGGGCAAGGCGCGCATGAAGCGGTGCGGCATACCGCTCGAGTACTTCGACCTGTGGACCGCGTTGATCTCGGGCATCGTCTGGCAACAGATCGCCAACGAGCCCGGAGGGAACCGGTGGGTCCGGTGGGTCGACGACGTCGTCGACATGTTCCTGGCCCACGTCGACAAGCCCAAGAAAAAGGGGAGGACCACGTGAAGGAGACCATGGTGCGAGTCGAGGACGTCGCGCCGATCAGCCATCGAGAAGGTATGGCGCTCGCCGAGACCGAGTACCAGCGGTTCACGGACATGCTCGGCCAGCTCCAGCCCGGCGACTGGTCCACCCAGACGGTGTGCACGGACTGGAACGTGCGCCAGCTGGTGGCCCACGTGCTCGGCTTCGCCGAGAGCAATGCCTCCTTCCGTGTGTTCGTGAGCTCCATGCGCCGGGGCAAGAAGCGGGCGGCCGAGAAGGGATACGACCACTTCGTCCACGGCATCAACGAGGTCCAGGTCGAAGAACGCGAGCACGTCACGCCGGCTGAGCTCGTGAGCCGCTGGTCTGAGACGTGGCCCAAGGCCCTCAAGGGCCGCAAGCGGTTCCCGCCGTTCATGCGGCCCATCCCACTGGATTTCGGGCCGCCGATCGGCAACGTGCCGATGGGTTCGTACCTGATCGACGTGGCGTTCACCCGCGACACCTGGATGCACCGAATCGACATCTGCCGGGCGGTGGGACTCGACCCGGTCCTGACCCCGGACCATGACGGGCGGCTCATCGAGCACATGGCCGCAGAATGGGCCCGCGTCCATGGCCTCGCTTTCACGCTGCACCTCGAAGGACCCGCCGGAGGCACGTTCGTTAGTGGTAGCGGAGGCGAAGAGTTGACCATCGACGCAGTCGAATGGATCTGGATCCTGTCGGGCCGGGCCACCGGCACCGGCCTACTCGAAAAGGAGCTACCCCTGTAATGGAAACCACAGTCACCGAGATTGCAGACGGCATCTACCGCCTGTCGACGTTGACCGACGCCGTCCCAGGCGGGTTCACGTTCAACCAGTTCCTGGTCAAGGGCGACGAGCCCCTGCTCTTCCACACCGGGCTGAAAGAGTCATTCCAGTCCGTGTCTGACGCGGTGAACACTGTCGTTCCCGTCGAGACCCTTCGCTGGGTCACCTTCGGTCACTGGGAAGCCGACGAGTCGGGCGCTCTGAACCAATGGCTGACCGCCGCGCCCCACGCCGAGCTGGCCGTCGGGGCGATCGGCACGATGCTCTCGGGCAACGACCAGGCCATCCGCCCGCCGCGCCCGCTGGCCAACGGGGAGGTCCTCGACCTCGGCCCCAAGCGTGTGCGCTGGATCGACACCCCCCATGTCCCGCACGGATGGGACGCCGGGCTCCTCTTCGAGGAGACCACCGGGACACTCCTGTGTGGAGATCTGTTCGCCCAGACAGGGGACGCGTCGATCACCGAGGGCGACATCGTCACTCCCGCGGCCGCCGTTGAGGACATGATGAGCGCCACGTCGCTGACCCCGCGCACGGCGCCAACCATCCGTGGGCTGGCCGACCTCCGGCCCTCGACGCTGGCCCTCATGCATGGCCCGTCGTTCCGTGGTGACGGCGCGTCGGCCCTCCTGGCCCTAGCTGACGACTACAAGGCCCGCCTCGAGAAGCAGTCGGCCGAGGTCGGATGAGGGCGGAGCCCGACCCGGCCATCGGCAGGCGGGTGGGTCATCTTTGACAATCGGGGTCCCGGGTCGGCGCGAGCAGCGGGAAGTCGTCTATCGGGTGCGTTGACCCATGAGTACTGCGACGAGCTCGCGCCGGCTGCCAACACCGGCCTTGTCGAAAGCCGCCCGCAAGTGTTCCTGAACGGTATTAGCGGAGATGGCGAGCTCGTTCATGATCTGCTGGGTTGACCGCCCGCGGAGAACGAGGGTTGCGACGCGACTCTGAGCCGGTGTCAGGCCGTACACCGCGAGCGCCAAGGAGGTGAGCTCGTCGGCTTCGGGTCCGTCGAGGACAACGACCGTGTGGGCGGCCGAACCACTGAGCGGTGATGCTTGGACGGTCATCCATCCGCCGTCTCGGCGGAGGACTCGTGTGCGCGTTGCCGCCCGATCGGCGGTAACGGCGCGAGCGGCGGCAGCTGCGGCCAAGACAGCGACGGGAAGGTGTATCGAAGGTGACCAGCCGCGGTCGTCGACCGCTTCGAGCCATCGTTCCGCCTGCGGATTGGTCGATACGACCTCGAGGTTGGCATCCAGGATGAGAACACCGGCCCGCCCGGCGTCGGACTGCCGGTGGATACGCTCGCTGTGGCGACGGCGAGGCGGAGGCCCTCGCCGAGGATCGTGCCAGCCCTTCCCAGGAACGCCACCTCATCGGCGTCAAATCCGGCTTCGCCGGCCTCGCGGTGCAGGCACAGCACCCCCCAGGAGCGTCCTCGCGAACGGAGCACGACGCGCACTTCGTCGCCAAGCCCGATGGGCGCCATGACGTCGCGGTAGCGAGGGCTGAACCGGCGGTCACCACGGGTGACCTGGTCAAGGGAGGCGACGCCATTGGTGAGGTCGGCGACGTCGGTGAACTTGTTTACGTCGGCCACGCCGTACTCATTGTCGAGGAACCGGGCTGCCGCATCGAGTAGTGGGTGCTCGCTGAGCGCAGAGGTCATCACCATCGTCGCGTCGTCCACGGTCGCGTAAAAGGCGGCATCGATTGTCACACTGCGCCGCAGTGTGGAAAGCGAGGCGGCTCGGAATTCGTCGACGCTGAGCCCGGCGCTCGCGAGTCGGCCTAGCTCGTCGAGGCCTCGGCGCTTCTGCGCGGGTCGCACCATAGGAAGAATAGGTTGCAGCGTGGGGTTAAGTGCGGGGGCTTGATGGGACGGTGCCTAGCTGGGCAAAGAAGCCCGCCATGTCGAGCAGTCCCCACCGGTCGGTGATCTTGCCGTCGCGCAACCGGAAGATGTTGATTCCGGGCACTCGAACGGTCCGATTCGTCGCCGCGATGCCCATGATGTCGCCGCGATGGGTTCCCGACGCGGTGAAGTGCTCGGCGACGTACTCCCCCTCCGCGACCAAGAGGTGGATGTCGCTGCGCCAGTCAGGGAAAGCGGCTCGAATGCGCGTTGCCGCCTCCCGGAAGCCGGCGACATCACCGGTCAGATCAGGCATCGGCGGATCGTGGGCTACGAAGTCGGCGGCCAAGTAGCGCTCCACTGCCGAAGGGTCGCCCTTGGTGAACAGCGCCTGGATGAACTCCTCCACTGCCTGCCTGTTCTGTTCTGTTGTGGTCATGCGCTCATTGTCCGCTTCCGGCCCGCGCCTAGATACCCCAACTTCCTTGGGTACCCTAGGGCGGATAGGTAGCTTCGCGACTTGACAGGATCTCCTGTGGTAGCGGTGATCGGTGCGGGGAACGTCGGTAGTGCCCTGGCAGCCGATCTCAGCTACCTGCACGAAGACGTCGGCTGGGGCCTTGTTCCCTGGATGCACCTGGCCGCGGCAGTCGACTGCCCGACACCGACGATCGCAGCCCTCGTCCAGCTCGCGAGTGTGATCAACGGCCTCGACTACGCCCGCCAGGGGCTCACCCTCCAAGGTATGGGCTTCACCGGCAGGACGGTCGACGACACCCGAGCCCATGTTGGGGCACCACCGCACGGTTGATCTACGCCATAGCCGAGACCCGGTTGGGGGCGGCTCATGTTCTGATCTGTTGACACGTGGAGATGACGCAGGGCTATACCTCAACGGGACACGCGGGTCGGAGGCACACGACCGGAGAGGACGTCTACCACCGACTGGGCGGCGAGGCGCCCCATCGCCGTCCGGGTGGCAACAGATGCGCTCCCCACGTGAGGCAGCAAGACGGTTCGCGGCGCGCTGAGCAGCCGGGGATGCACCGCCGGCTCGTGCTCGTAGACGTCCAGCCCGGCGGCGAAGATCTCGCCGGCATGCAGGGCCTCGGCGAGTGCGGCTTCGTCGACTATCGGACCGCGAGCTGTGTTCACGAGAACCGACGTGGGTTTCATGAGCCCAATCCGCCGGGCGTCGATCAAGTGACGGGTGTCCTCGGTGAACGGGACGTGGATCGAAACAACGTCGGCGTCTCGCATCAGATCATCGAGTTCACCGACGTAACCCGGCTCGCCGGACGGCCGGCGGCAATGGTGCAAAACGCGCATGCCGAATCCTCGGGCCCGATCCGCGACCCGCCGGCCGATCCGCCCCCACCCGACGACACCCAGAGTCCGCCCGTGGACGTCCTGGCCGAGGTACTGGTCGATGTTCCATCCAGTCCATCTACCCGCGCGCAGATCAGCCTCGGCTGCGGAGGTGAGCCGCGACGAGGCGAGGATCAGCAGAAATGTCAGGTCCGCGGTGGTGTCATCCAGAACCCCGGGCGTGTTGCACACCACCACTCCGAAATCGTTGGCGGCTGCAACGTCGATGTTGTCGTAACCGACAGCGACGTTGGCAACGACCTTTAGCCGGCCCGCACCGGCGTCGAGTACCCGACGGTCGATTCGATCGGTCAGAAGGCAGACCACCCCGTCCGCGCAGCGCACCTCGTCCCTGAGCTCGTCAGCCGTAAGCGCCGCATGTCCACCGCGCTGAACGACGTCGAATCCCGCATCGTGCAAAGGCTCGAGGCTCCCGTCGGGAAGGTGCCTCGTCACCAAGACTCGCTTCGCTGTCACGTTTGCTGGGTCACCCGTCCTGGCAACAGGCGCGACGTTGCCTCGGAACAAAACCTGACATGGCCGTCACAGTAGCGATCACGGAAGATATGCTCCCCACGCAAGGCCGCAAACGCTCCGGGGGGTCAGACCATGCAGAACCGTCATGTGCGTACCGTCGTGCTCGCCTTGCTGGGGAGTTTGCTCGCTGGGGCTTGCAGCAGTGGAGGGTCGAGTACGGGGGCTACCGGGGTGACAACCGCGACCGGCCGCTTCAGTCCGGGTGGAACACCCGACCCCAACGGAGTGCTGCGTTACGGCGTCGACTTCCCGAACGAGTTCACACCGAATTCCTTCGACCCGGGCGCGAGCCTGAACTCTTGCGACAAAGTGGACCAAGGCCTCATTTACGACAGCCTCACCCAGTTGAGCCCGACCGGGCAGCTGGAGCCCGGGCTGGCGCAGAGTTGGGACTTCACCCCCGGCGGCAACTCACTGACTCTGCACCTGCGCCCGGGTGTGAAGTTCTCCAACGGCGACCCGGTCGACGCGACAGCGGTCAAGGCGGCGATCCTGCACAACAAGACCAGCCCGTTGCGCACGTCCCTCGAGGTGATCCAGAGCATCACGGTGGTCGATCCCCAGACCTTGACGCTCAATCTGAACACGCCAACGCCGGCCGACCTGCTGTACGCCTTCAACGACCTCGACGGATTCATCTCCGACCCCGCTGACGCCGGCACACTCGCAAAGCAGCCCGTCGGTTCGGGGCCGTACACGCTCGTATCGGCAACAGCCAGCGAGATCGTCCTCAAGAAGAACCCCAGCTACTGGAACGCGTCGGCATACCAGCCGGCGGAGATCGACTTCATCCAGGTTACGACGGGGCCGCCGTCGGTCGCCGCCCTCGAGGCGGGGACGATCGACATGACCCAATTCATGCCCGAATCGCTCGCCAGCGTGAAGGCCGACGGCGCGCTCGGGTACGCGATCCAGCCGTCCCACGAATTCCTCACCTTGCAGTTCCGCCTCGACACCCCGCCGGTCAACAACCAGATGGTGCGCCAGGCGATCAACTACGCCGTCAACCGGCAGGAGATCAACAACGTCGTGCTGGCCGGCACCGGCCGGGTCACCGACGAGACGTTCTCGCCCGATCAGACGGTTGCGTTCAACACGTCCGTCGCCAACGAGTACACCTACAACCCGTCGAAGGCGAAGCAGCTCCTGGCGCAGGCGGGCTATCCGCACGGCATCACCGTTTCGCTGGTGATTCCCGCGGGGGTCACCCTCTCCGACCGCGAGGCACCCCTGCTGAAGAACGAGATGGCCCCGGCCGGGATCAACCTCAAGATCGTCTCTGTCGATCCAGGGTCGCTGCTCACCGACTTCTACTTCCACAAGCAGAACGATGCCATCACCCTGCCGTACCCGGCCGAGGAAGAGTACGCCCGGGAGCTGTACGACCAGTTCGGCGCCAAGGGTTTCAACGCCCTACTGACCGGTGCGGTGCAGGGAGGCCAGTACGAGCACCTGCTGATCGAGGGTCAGGGCACGCTCGACGACGCGACGCTCACGCCGATCATGCAGCAGGCCGCCAAGATCACCACCGACAAGGCGCTCGAGGCTCCGATCGCGTTCATGGCGCAAATGACGGCCTGGAAAGGCTCGAAGATCGGTGGAACGCCTTCCGCCGGCAGCGACCCGTGCAGGCCGGTATTCACCGGGTTCTATGTGAAGAAGTAGATGCCAGCGTTCGTCGGCCGCCGGTTGTTGGCGATGGTTCCGCTTCTGGTTCTGATCACCATCGGTGTCTACGCGCTGGTGCTGCTCATCCCCGGCGACCCGGCCCGGACGCTCGCGGGGGGACTCCACGCCCAGCCATCGGAGATCGCCCGGATCCGCCATGAGCTCCACCTCGACCAGCCGTTCTTCGCCCAGTACTGGCGGTGGGTCACGCACGCTGTGCACGGCGACCTGGGGACCTCGTTGTTCCAGCACGAATCGGTCGGCTCCGCGATCAGCACTCGGTTCCCTCTCACACTGTCACTGGCACTGGGCGGACTCGTCGTGTCGATCCTCATCGGCATTCCGATGGGCATCCGCGCCGGCACGCGGCCAGGATCGTTGTCGGATCGGTCAGCCACCGTAGCTTCGAGCGCGGGTATCGCCATACCCGACTTCTGGCTGGCGATCATCCTGGCCCTGATATTCGCGGTGAAGCTCCACGTGCTGCCCGACCTCGGCTACGTCGCGCTCACCGGCTCACCGTGGGAGTGGTTCAAACATCTCGTCCTGCCGTGGTTCGCGCTCGGCGTTGCGGGCGGCGCCACGCTCGCGCGCCAAGTGCGCGGCGAGCTGATCGACGTGCTCGACCGCGACTACATCCGGACCGCCCGCTCACTCGGGATACCGGAGCACCGGGTGATCCGCCGTCTGGCTCTGAAGAACGCTCTGACGCCGGCCATGACCATTGTCGGGATCCAGTTCGCCTACCTGCTCGGTGGGACGGTCATCATCGAGCAGATCTTCTCGATCCCCGGCATGGGCAGTCTCATGCTCCAGGCCATCGACACCAAGGACCTCCCGATAATTCAAGGAGTCGTGCTGCTCACCGCCGTCATCTTTGTCATCGTCAACCTGGTCGTCGACGTCGGGTACGGAGTCCTCAACCCCAAGGTCCGGTTGTCGTGACCGCGGTCTTCGACGAGCTTGCCGTCGAACTTCCGGTTCAAACGTCTGACACCCGCCGGTTGGTCACCCGGTTCCTCCATGACCGGGTGGCCATGGCCGGCGCGGGTTTCGTGCTGTTGGTCGTGATCGCCGCCCTGCTCGCCCCCGAGGTCGCCCCCTACTCGCCGACCGCCAACTTCGGGGTGATAAACGCCGGCCCCTCGGGCGCCCATTGGCTCGGGACCGACGACGTGGGCCGCGACATTCTCAGCAGGGTGATCTTCGGCGCGAGGATCTCGCTCGAGGCCGCCACCATCGTGGTGGTGCTGGCACTGGCGATCTCCGTTCCGATCGGTCTCGTAGCTGGCTACTTCTCCGGAAGAACCGACAACGTCCTGATGCGCCTCATGGACGCCATGTTCGCGTTCCCCCCCCTCATACTCGCAATCACCGTCGCAGCCCTGCTCGGCCGGAGCTTGCACAACGAGTCCATCGCGATAGCCATCACCTTCATCCCGGGGTTCGCAAGGGTGGCGCGAGGCCAGGTGCTGGCCGTGCGGGAGGAAACGTTCATCGAGGCGTCGCGCTCCCTCGGCTCAAGCCCCGTACGCATAATCGGGCGGCACGTGCTGCCCAATGTGGCTTCCCCTCTCATCATCCAGGGTGCCATCGCCTTCGGTTACGCCCTCCTCGCCGAGGCCGGGCTGAGCTTCCTCGGGCTCGGGGTGCAACCGCCGAATGCGAGCTGGGGCGTGATGCTGCAGGAGGCGTACCAGTTCGTGCTCAGCGACCCCTGGGCGACCATCGTGCCCGGCGTCGCCATCGCCCTCACAGTGCTGGCGTTCAATTTCTTGGGCGACGGGCTGCGCGACGCCCTGGGCCGCGAACGGGTGAAGGTGCGGCCGTGACCACGACGAGCGCGTTGGAGTCGCGCCGGGTGCCGGTCAGCGGCGGGCCGCTCCTGAGTGTGTCCGGGCTCGAGATCCAATTCCTTGCAAGTGGGAAATGGACCGCCGTCGCCGAGGACGTGAGTTTTGACGTCCGTGGGGGCGAGACCCTCGGCCTGGTCGGCGAAAGCGGGTGTGGCAAGACGGTGACGTCGCTCGCGGTGATGGGCCTGATACCGAGCGCCAACGGGCGGGTCACGGGCGGCTCGGTGATGTTCGACGGACGCGACCTGCTCAGCATCACTCCGGACGAGCTCAGGCAGGTCCGCGGCGATCGGATCGCCATGGTCTTCCAGGAGCCGATGACGAGCCTCAACCCGTCGTACACGATCGGCCAACAGATCTCGTTCGCTGTGCGCGCCCATCGCCAGGTGTCGAAGGCGGCCGCCAGAGCCCGCGCCGTCGAAGTGCTCGATCGGGTGGGCATCCCCGATCCCTCCCGACGCGTCGACGACTACCCGCACACCTTCTCGGGAGGCATGCGCCAACGCGCCATGATCGCGATGGCCCTGGCTTGCGAACCCGACCTGTTGATTGCGGACGAGCCCACCACCGCACTCGACGTGACCGTGCAGGCGCAGATCCTCGAGCTGCTCCGTTCGCTGAAGGACGAGTCAGGAATGGGGATGCTGTTCGTCACCCACGACCTCGGCGTCGTCGCCGACATCTGTGACCGGGTAGCGGTCATGTACGCGGGGCAGATGGTCGAGCAGGCACCCACCGACCGGATCTTCGCCCGACCCCGGCATCCTTACACCGAGGGGCTTCTCGCCTCCATGCCGCAATGGTCGGTTCCGGGGCGGCAGCTCGCCGTGATCCCGGGAAGGGTTCCGCCTGCCGGCGAGATGCCGAGCGGTTGCCGTTTTCGGAGCCGCTGCTCGTACGCGGTCGCCACCTGCGAGCACGCAATCGAGCTGGCGGACGTCGGCAACGGAGCGTCGGTGCGCTGCGCGTGCCGCGAGGAACTCGCGCTGAAGGGTGCGCCGGATCAGCTGGCGGTTCCGGTCCCTGTCCGATGGGTCGCGCGCGAACCATTGCTCTCTGTAAAAAATCTTCGCAAGGAGTTCCCGGTCACGTCTGGTTTGCTCCGGCGGGTGCGCGGCCACGTCAGGGCCGTCGACGGGATCGACGTCAACGTGGGCGCCGGCGAGACCGTGGGTCTCGTCGGGGAAAGTGGCTCGGGGAAGTCGACCGTCGCGCGACTCGTGCTGAGGCTGATCGAACCGACCGGCGGAGAAGTCGTCGTCAACGGTCAGGATCTCTCACGGGTTCGAGGAGCGGCGTTACGTCGCGCTCGCGCCGACATGCAGATGGTGTTCCAGGATCCTTACTCCTCGCTCGATCCGCGGTCGTCGATCGGGCGCAGCGTCGCCGAGCCGTTGGAGATCCATCGGGGTGCGCGGGGGTCCGAGCCGGACGGGCGCGTCGCCGAGTTGTTGTCTCTCGTCGGCATCAGCCCGAACCTGGCGGGCCGGCTTCCGCACGAGTTCAGCGGCGGGCAGCGTCAGCGCATCGCCGTAGCCCGAGCGTTGGCCCTCGAGCCCAAGCTGCTGGTGTGCGACGAACCGGTCAGCGCTCTCGATGTCTCCACCCAGTCCCAGGTGATCAACCTCCTGGCCGATCTCCAGGAGCGGCTCGGCATCGCCTACCTGTTCATCGCCCACGACCTGTCCGTCGTCCGCCACCTCAGCCACCGCATCGCGGTGATGTACCTCGGCCGCATCGTGGAAACCGGTCCGGCCGAGGAGGTGTACCAGAGGCCGACCCACCCCTATACCGAGGCTCTCCTTTCGGCGATCCCGATCGCCAACCCGATCCGTCAGCGCGCGCGCAAGCGCATCGTGTTGCGCGGCGAGGTCCCGAGCCCCCTGAACCCTCCGAGCGGCTGCCGGTTCCACACCCGCTGCCCGTACACGATGGACATCTGCCGCGAGGTCGACCCGCCGCCATTCGTTACCCCTTCCGGCACCACGACGTGGTGCCACTTGCACACCAGCGGACCGGTGCTGGCCGGTGCCCCAGTGTCGGTGTCGCCCCTCACACCGCCCTGAGTTACATGTCGACCATCCGCTCCCAACCTCCGGGCGGAGGATCCAAGCGCCAGAACTGCTCGGGCACGTTGGCGTCGAGTCGTTCGGTGAGCGCGTGGTCGCGCTCGAGCGGCGGGATCTGGCTGCTGTAGCACCAGAGCGCCTTCCGCTTGCGCTCGGCATCGAGCGACACCGGGACCAGCGCGGGCGTCGGCCACAGGCCGGACCGGAACAGCTTCGACACCCGCCATGCGAGCATTCCAGGGATGTGCTTGTAGCCGTGGTCCTCGTACGCGAACCACGCCCACTCCGGATGTCGCTCGCGCACGATCAGCGCTGCCTCGTGTGTCATCACGTGGTCCGGGTTGGCCAGGCCCATCGGTACGAACACCGCGGTAGGAGCCTGTGCAACGAGCGCGTCTTCGAGCACGGGAGCCACGTCCGCCGGCTTGGGCCTGTCGAACGGCTCCAGGTACTGGTGGTCGGCGAACTCGAGCCAGACGTGATCGGCGTCCAGTACCTGCATGGCCGCGCGGTCCTCTTCGCGCCGGACCGCGACCACGTCGTCCCCGCTCTCGAAACCACCGAGCGCGTCCCAGTCCGACGGTGGATCGGGGTATGAGGGTGGACGCCCGCCGAGGACCGTGATGACCGCGGTGTGAGAGTTCGCATGGCGGATCAGCATCTGCCCCGCGCCCATGACCGCGTCGTCGAAATGGGGCGATAACACCACGATTCGCTGCAATACGGCCGGATCTACCTGCCCCCACGTCACCTGCGCGTGCTCCATGTTCTCCCCCTGACGTCCGTGTCACACTATGGCGTATGGACGTACGGTCGATCGAAGATGTCGCGCCCGAGATAGAGCACAACGGGACGGTCCCGGTTTGGTGGTTGGTGCGGGCCAGGGAAATGTTCGAGACCACCCGCGGGGGATTCCTCGAGCTGGTCAACGAGTTCGAGGTCGCCGGCGGCGGCAAGGTCGACCCGCACAGCCATCCGACCCACGAGTTCTACTACGTGACCTCGGGTCGGGGGATCATGACCATCGAGGGGGATGAACGCGAGATCCGCCAAGGGGATCTCGTGTACATCCCGCCGAACGCCGTGCACACCCTCCGCCCGGTGTCCGAGAACGCCTCGATCCACTGTTTCTGCTTCGCAGTGGGAGAGCCTGACGCCGGTCCGGTGAACTACACCACTCACTAGCGGCGCGTCACGCGGGTGGAGTCGAGGCCGAGTAGGTCGACCGTCGTCTCCCCCAGTCGCAGTTTGGCGAGCATCGCCGTCTCCTTGTCCGCACGGACCCGAGCCTTGACGAGTGTGTCGTTGAAGGCGTCGCTGGCGATCACGGTGACCCCGTCGCGGTCTCCGACGACCCAGTCGCCGGTGTGCACGTCGACGTCACCGACACGGACCGATCCACCGATCTCTCCGCCGCCCAGCTTGGTTGCGCCCCTCAACGCGATGAGGACACTGAAGACGGCAAACCGGTGGGCTTCGAGAGCGGCGACGTCGCGAACCCCTCCGTCTATCACCAGGCCGCGGATACCTCGAGCTTCGGCTGCGGTGGTGAGGACCTCACCCCAGTAGCCGCGCTCGGGGGGGTCGGTGGCGACGACCAGGACCGAACCGGCGGGCGCTTCGGCCACGGCGGCGTGAACTGCGAGGTTGTCACCGGTGGCGCAGGTGACGCAGTAGGCGGGGCCGGCGGTTGCCGCGCCGGGCCAGGCTGGCCCGATCCCGGGGTGCATCGGCTTCCCGCCGGTCTCGCCCAGCGTCGCCGAACCGAGAGCCAGCAGCGACTCAGCCAAATCATTCACTTCAGCCTCCTCGCTCCGATGCGAGAGCCCGCATGTTGCGAATCGCGAGGGCCACCAGCGTCAGTGTCGGGCCGTACCCGGCGCCGGTTGGGAACAGGGATGAATCGGCGACCACAACGTTCGGTGCGGCGTGCACGCGTCCCCACTCGTCGCAGACCGACGTCGCCGGATCGCGGCCCATTCGTGTGGTGCCGGCGACGTGACGCGAGATCGGGATCGGGCCGATCAGCCCAGGCGAGGTGGCGACGAAAGTCACCTCCGCGCCGGCGGTGCGGAGGCAATCCTCCATCTGGGCCGCGTAATAATCGGACGCGACCTGCTCGTGCTTGTGCGGCTTGTAGGTCACCCGAATCGCGGGGAAGCCGCGGACGTCGCGAACCGCGGGATCGAGGTCGACGCGGTTGGTGAGTTGGGGCAGGTCCTCGCCCTGCATGCAAAAGCCCCACAAGTGCTCGCGCATTTGCGATCGTCGCATCGTGTCCTTGTGCGCGCTCCCCCATGGCGCCAGCTTGGCTTCTGTTAAGGGGTGGGCGGCTCCGGCGTGCTCGACCATCCCCCCCTTGAACCATGGCAGCCCGGCATCACGCGCCGCGGCGGTCGAATCGAGATCGGGAACGATGAAGTCGTCGTGGACGTGCGTGACCGAGCGGCCCTTGTGGCCGTGGACTCGCATGGGCATTATGCCCATCACGTAGGTCTGGTAGTGGAACATGAGGTTGCCCCCGATCAACTGGTGTTCGAACCCCGAAAGCAACAGGAGCCGGGGCGTCTCCAACCCGCCCGCGGCGAGGATCACGTGCGACGCCCGCTCCGTACGGGTCACACCGTCGGGACCGATGTACTCGACGCCCGTCGCGCGCCCGTTGTTCACGATTATGCGCGACACGAATGTCTCGGCCCTCAACTGCGCCCGGCCGGTCATCAGCGCGCGCCGCAAGGACGCGACGGGGTCCCCTTTGGCGTGGATCGGGCACCCGAAGAAGGCACAGAAACCGCAGTTGTTGCAGGCGGGCCGATCGTCGTACGGCACGGAATTGACCGCGGTGGGCGCCGGGTAGGGGTTCCACCCGTGCTTCTCAGCCGCCGCCGACGTGAGCAGCGCTCCGTACATCGGCGCACCGGGCGGCATCGGATAAGGACCGGAGCGCCGCGCCGCGAACGGGTTGGCACCGGCCTCCCCCGCGACCCCGATGAGGCGTTCCGCCTCTGCGTACGCGGGTTCGAGATCGTCGTAAGCGATCGGCCAGTCCGCAACGGTCGCCCCGTCCATCGGGCCCTGTTCAGAGAGCAGCCGGAAGTCGTCCTCGCGAAAACGTGGAACCTTGCCATCGGCGTGGGTCCCTCCACCGCCGACCGTCGAGGGCACGGTGTTGACCTCGCCGGTGTGAGTCCGCTCGCCGTCGTCCTCGCTTGACCGGAACGTCCGCGGCTCGAGCAGCGGATCGGGCCCGAGGAAGTGCCGGGCCATGAACTTGATCTCGTCGTTCGAAAAGTCGTTTGTGAGCCGGCTGGGATCGGCGACGTCGATCAGGTGGTTGCGCCCCTTCTCGAAGATCACAACCGACCACCCCGCGGCGGTGAGGACGTCCGCCGCGGTGGAGCCCCCCGGTCCCGATCCAATGATGATTGCATCGAAATCGCGTGCCGTCACGGCTGGCTCACCTCCTCGTCGGTGTAACCGCGAGGCTGGACGTCGCCCTCGAAACCGATGTAGGACCATCCCGCGCGGTCGCGGTTACCTCCGTACTCGGGAGCTCCGTACATCCCCTCGCACGCGTGCTCGTAGACGAGCGCGGTGAACTCGTGATGCTCCAGGAGGCGCCGATCCTGCTCATCGGCGTCGGCATCGGCGAAGTCGTCACCGAGCAACTTCAGGCCGGCCGCGTAGCGTTCCTGCAGACCTTCGACCGGGCCGTTCCACTCCCGCTCGGGCATTCCGAGCGAGCCCTCTATCCTGACCCGCCACGCCAGCTCGTCGAGGGGAGAGAGCCGGTGGAAGGAAGCGAATCCCGGTGAGCCTCCGAACCGCCCCGAGAAGGCGCCACCGGCCCAGATGCGGGGCGGATCGAAGTTGAAAGCTCCAAGCAGCCCATCGATGTAGCGGGCGACCCCTGCTTCGGTCGCACCTGGATCGTCGTCGGTCGGGATCAGCCGGGCGCAAACGGCCTCTACCACGCGGAACTGGTCATCCGTGAAGTAGGCCGGCACTAAAGCACGACCTCGACGACGACGCCCAGGTCCCGCTCCAGGTATGCGATCTCGTTGTCGTTGGCGAAGCCCTTGCCCTGGACGTTTACGAGGTCCACGTAGTCGGTGATCGGATACGGACCCCAGTGCCACGTCCCTAACGAAAGGTTGACCCCCGCGCTCCCGTCGCACGCAAACGCCTTCACGTGGCGAAGATGCTCGTCCGTCGAGAAGTCGTATGCCGCCGGCGCCACGACCAGAAGCGTCGGCTTGCCGGCGAGAGCGACGAGTGCCTGGGTTGCCCTGTGGTGCCGGTTCAGGTGATCACAGCGGAGAGGCTGCCGGTCGTAGTGCAGCACGCTGAGGTGGAACACCTCACCGTCGCGCAACTCCATCACCGCGTCGCCGACTGCAACAACTTGACCGAATGGGGCAAATGCCGTTTCGCTAAGCGGCTCCGCTAACACCCGATGGGTAGTGGCCATCCACGCAGTATGCATCGCGTTTGATCAGACGCGGCGGGACTCCAGTACCCAGGCCAGCCCGCCCTGAAGATGGCGCAGGAACGCCGGGGTTTCCCACGCAGCCGGGAAGTGGCCCAGAGACGTAGAGAACACCCGTCCCTGCTGTTCCTCGAAGCACCATGAGATAGGAAATCCGAAGGCGGGCTGCACGACCCCCGGCCTGGTGAGATCGAGTTGAGAGTCATCGAGTCGCAGGAGCACTCGCGCGTCGGGACGGAGGTCCCGGAACTGGTACACCTCGTCGTGCCACGCCCACGTCTCTCCCAGGTGTGCGACGGCGGGGTGTCCGGGATCGCACACATCCAGGATGAACTCCTGGGTCCACGGGTGCCCGTTGAACCTGGCACCGACGAGCATGCCGTAGTCGTCCCAGCCGTAGCAGCTGTCGGTCGCGGCGTGGATGGCCATCATGCCGCAACGACCGTTGCGGAGCCCGTCGATCAGGGCCGCACGCTGATCGTCGTCCCAGGGAGTCTCCCCGATGGTGAAGAGGACCACGACTCGTGCACTTGCCAATACCTCTATTGGCAGATAGCGGACGTCTGGAACGTTGCGGAAGCCGAGTCCGGCAGACTCGGCAAGCTCTGCCATCGCGGTTGCAGACTGTCCGAGCACCCCATGCACTCCGGCGGGACCGTCGCGGTAGGGCGCAACTTGCGTCACGTAGATCATCAAGTCGCGAGCCATCAGGGCACGCTACTTTGCACGTGGCCATGACATTCGAACCCCTTGATCGTCCCGTACGTGCCGCATTCGTCGGGCTCGGCCGTATATACGACCTCAACGTTCGTGGCTACCTGGGCAACCCCGACGTCGAAGTGGTCGCGCTGGTCGACCCGAGCGAGGAGCGTCGGGCCCAGCGCCAGGCCGACTGGCCGCAAGCCAGAACCTTCGCCTCCACTGCCGAGCTCGCCGCGAGCGGCATGCAACTTGACGCCGTTGAGGCGTTGCTGCCCGTCCCACTGCACGCGAATGGGGTGGTCGAGCTGCTCGGTCGCGGCTGGCACGTCAATCTGCAGAAGCCGATGTGCAACGACCTCGCCACCGCCCGGCGCATGCTCGACGCGGCCGCTGCCAACGGCCGAGTGCTGCGGGTGATGGAGAACTACCTGTTCTACGAGCCGTTGCGGAAGCTCAAAGAGATCGTCGAGTCAGGCGAGCTCGGCGAGATCAGCGGCTATCACATGAAGATGGTCGGGAGCGGCCGGGGAGGATGGGACGTACCTGCAAGCTCCTGGGAGTGGCAGTTCCAGCAGATGCAACACGGCCGCGGGATCCTCGTGTTCGACGACGGCTGGCACAAGCTCTCCACCGCCCTCTGGCTGTTCGGACCGGTTCGGGAGGTACGCGCCTGGGTCGGAACCACCGAGGTCGTGCCCGGCGTCGGCGTCGACGCACCCACCACCATCGTGTGGGAACACCAGAACGGGATCCGAGGCGTATGGGACATCACCCTCGCCGTCGACATGTACCTGCGCTCCGACTACTACACCAACGACGAAAGGTGGGAGGTCACCGGCCGACGGGGATACGCCCGGGTGAACCGCTGCACCGGCCGCGCGATCCAGCAGCCCAGCCTCGAGGTCTACGTCGATGGCGAGATGCGCGCCTACCACGCCCTCGATGACGATTGGGCGAGCAGCTTCCGCGATTCGGGACGTCACTGGCTGCGGTGGCTTCGCACCGGCGACGGTCCTCTCTATTGGAGCGGAGACGAGGCCGTCGACGTTCTGAGCTTTGCTCTCGCGGTCTATGCAAGCAGTGCGGCCGGCGGAATCGGTATCCATCCGGCAACGATCTCGGCCGACATGTAACTCATCGGAGGCGCAAAGTCGGCACGCGCCTGAAGTCTTTGGTGTTCTTCGTGTGGAGGGTCAAAGCATGCACCAAAGCCGTCGCCGCGATGAGAGCGTCGGGCATTCGTAAGCCCGGATGCTGACGCCGCAGACGACCCGCCCTGTCAGCAACTCGCCGATCGACCGGTATCTCGTCCATTCCGGCCAGGAGTCTTCTGACGTTGGGTTCGTCATCATCGGTGGCGCCAGCCAGCAACTCTGCCCGGGTGATAACGGAATAGCCGAGACGACTTCTAGCCGGGAGGCGCTTCGTACCCGCCAGATGGTCAATGCAGACGTCGGTGTCGACAAGCAGTTCAGCCACTTCGCTCCCACTCAGATCGCTTGGGCACGCGGCGCCCGATGTTGGGTGAAGATCCGAAGGTCGCGTCGAGGTCATCGTCCTCACCGAGCAAGGAGTCGACGGCGTCACGTATTAGTTGGGACATCGGAACCCCGGTCGCCCGAGCACGTTCCTGCAGGCGTGCCCTCTGCTCATCAGTCAGATAGATCTGTGTCCTTGTAGCCATATACACCATGTAGTATACACCATCGTCGCATGGGTGGATGCGTAGGGAGGCGCCGGCGGACCCCACCCAGCGTGGCCGATAGGCCAAATGTGACCCGGTTAGCACGGAGTTGGTGGTTTTGTCGCGATTGGTCGTCGCGTGAGGGAAAGGGGTTGCCGCTATGAAGGGTGCAACCGGGCTGGCGTCTTCCGTGCGTGGGCTGAAGGCAAGCCTTGTGAGACGCGTCGGTGTCATTGGGGCTGTGGTGGCTCTGGGTGGTGGGATGGTGTCGTTTGGGATCGTGAGCGCTGTTGCACCGCCGGCTGGTGCATCTGGCTCTTGCTCCGGGACGACGGTCGTCACATGCACGTTCAGCTACACCGGATCTCCGCAGACCTTTAATGTGCCCAAAGGGGTCACGCAGGTCACCATTGATGCCAAAGGCGCCCAAGGCGGAGGAGACTGCTGCAACGCAGGTGGGAACGGCGCCGACGTGCATGGCACCTTCAAGCTCGCGGCGCGCACCACCACCCTGAACGTGGTCGTCGGCGGCGTGGGAGGCAACGGGGATTCCGGCAACACTGCTGGTGGTGGGGGCGGGTCGTTCGTGTACACCACCCCGGTCACAACCTTGTCCTTGTCGAACCTGCTGATCGGCGCGGCCGGGGGCGGAGGAGCCGCCACAGCGTCCCAAGTTGTTGGTATCAACGGCAGCCACACGACAACAGCGAACGCCGGTCAAACCGACGATACCGCCGGGGGCAGTGCCGGCGTTTCGGGCGGCGGGGGGGCCGGCGGTACATCATCGGGAGGTGCTGGAGGCGGGGGACTGCTGACCGACGGAACCCCCCAGCCCGGCGGCGGGAAGGCGCTTGCAAACGGTGCCGCCGGTGGTCCCAGTTGCGGCAGCGGTATCGGTGACGGCGGCTTCGGTGGTGGTGGAGGAGGCTGCGTCGGTGGTGGCGGGGGCGGCGGCTTCAACGGAGGCGGCGGTGGGGGCGTCGATGGTGGTGGGGGCGGCGGCGGCTCGTTCATCGCAAGCTCCGCTACCGGCACCGGCGGCACCGACGGTGCCAACACAGGCAATGGCATCGTCACCATCAGCTACGTGAGCCCGAACAGCCAAGGCAACGACAACAGCGGAGGCAACCAGCAGTAAGGATGAGGGCAGCTTCAACTAGACGGTTTCATACTCGTCGTGGCGCCGGAACCACAGACCTTGACCAGCCTCGTTGCGGCCGAGGGGCGTCCGATCGAGCCACTGGTACATGCCCCACAGCCCGTCGAGACCGCGCGCGTACGCCGAGTAGGTGTGGTAAACGACGCCGTCTTCGAGAGCGAACGCGCTCATGCCGGGCATCTCCCGCATGAAGCTCATCCAGTCTGTTCCGCCGGGCGAGGTGCGCTCGGGCCCGCGCATGTCCTCCGCCGGCATCCGGTTCCGGGCGGCGTAGTTGTATTCGACGGGACCGGCCTGCTGCTGTTCCACGGTGGCGCCGGCCTGGAAGTCGAGGTTGAAGTCGCTTCCTCCTGAAGACGCCCACGGGAACGTCCAGCCCATCCGCTTCTTGTAGGCCTGGATCTTCGGCAGCGATGCCCGCGACGCGGCCCAGAGCATCACGTCCTGGTTCGCCAGGTGGACGGCGAACCCGTTGAACCCGTCGGCGATCGAGGAGCAGGCCGGACATCCGTAGTCGAAGTCGGCCCCGAACATGAAGTGATAGACGAGGAGCTGCGAGCGTCCCCTGAACAAATCGGCGAGCGACGCGGGGCCTTCGTCGGTGTCGAAGCGGTAGTCCTTGTCGATGCGGACCCACGGAAGCTCGCGGCGCCGCGCGGCGAGCTCGTCGCCTCTCCTCGTGTGAGCCTTCTCGTCCGCCAACAGCTCGAGGCGCGCCTTCAGCCATTCCTCATGGGTGCCGGTCTTGTGTGCGGTCATCTGTTTGTCTCCTTGGTTTACATGGGGGTCATGAGACCCGGAACTGACGAGGGCGCGAGGATGATCAGGATCCCGAGCCCGACGATTGCGAGGGCGACCGGGACGTCGATGGCGGCCCAGGGCGGCACGAGCTTCTGGGCCAGCACGACGGCGGTGATCACGACCATCCAACCGACGCTCATGAGACCGAGCACCACGAGAACGGCCATCAACCCGATGCTCGACCCAACGCAGCACATCCCGAACTCGAGCCCCGAGCGGCCCCGTTCCAAGCAGCGCCGGCGGAAGTGCTGCTTCACCGGCGTGAGCTCGTAGACGCCCGCAGCGATGGTAACGGCGCCGACCCCGAACGAACTCGGCGGGCGGTACAGCGGGTAGATCGCGAGACCGACCAGCGCCCAGATTCCCAAGTAGGTCAGGACAAAGACCGGCACGGCGCGCAGGCGACCGCTCACCCGGGCCCGTCCCGCCACCGCGGGCACAGCCCCCGGCAGCATCATCGCCGCCATCATCGACAACCACATCCCGCCGAAGAAAACAAACGAACCCAGCCTGCTAACACTCCCCATCTCGTTCACCTGGCGGACCGCGGGGAACCAGCATGCGGCTGCGAGGCCGAGCGTCGCGACTGCTGCTCGCGTCGCGGGGTTGCGTGTCCGGCTCATGATCCCGGTCAATGTCCCAGTCATTTGCACGTCCACCAAAGCACTGCGTCACCGGTCTCCAGGAGCGTTTTCAGGTTCGCCAGAACGCGGGGCCAGCCGCCGCTGATGCTTTCGAGCATGGCGCTGCCGTCTTCGAACCCCTCGTGGATGACGGTCAGCCTGACAAGGTCGCTCCCCTCGGGCTCGATGTCGAAGGTCACCCTCGAACGTGGCTCGGACGACAACCGGGCGAGGAACTCCTCGTCCCAACCGATCGCATCGGCCAGCTCACGGTTGACCGTGTTCCACGTGTAGGACAATCGGCGCGGAGGGTCGGCCTCCAGGATCACCTGCTCCGGATCGTCCACCTGAACTCCCCTCTCGGTCATCCCGTAGCGCGACCCCTTCCTCCAGTCCGTGTCGAAAGTCCTTCCCCAGTAGCGGGCGGTGAACTTCGGGTCGGTGAGCGCCTCCCACACTCGTTCGGGGGTGCTCTGTATATATGTGGTGTACACGAACTCCGGTGATTCCATGGTCGGGTCCTCCAGTGCCCTCTTCAGCCCCGCCAGCGCTGAGACTCGCCGGCGGTGGTAATGGTTGATCCAGCGGTCCGAGATGTCGGAGATCGGCGCGGCGTTGAGGTAGTGCAACTTCTCCCTACCCCGCCAGATGGTGACTACTAATTGGGCGTCTTCGAGGATCGCCAGGTGCTTGCTCACCGACTGGCGAGCCATGTCCAGCACCGAGCACAGCTCGCTCAGCGTCTGGCCGCCTCTGGCGTTCAGGCTGTCCAGCAGCCTGCGCCGGCCTGGATCGGCCAGAGCCTTGAAGACCTCGTCCATCGCCTCCCTAATCGATCATCCGCATGCGACCATCTGCATGCGACCATCTGCATGCGATATATCTTGCATGCAATATATGCAGCCTTACAGCTGCCTAATATATGCAGCCAAAAAGGTGCATGTCAAGAGATCGGCTCGAGGTTTTGGGATAGGTGGCCGCCGGCGGCGACCTGCCAGAATGTGTCGAACGGGTCGAGCCTGCACTGACGGCTAAACGGTACGAAGGAGTCCCCCCACTTCATGCGCGCTCTCGCCACCTGGTGCGTCCGTCGTCGGCGCACCGTCGTCCTCGCCTGGCTGGCCCTACTGGTCGTGGCGACCGGTGCGGCGCGCGCCGCCGGGACCGACTACTCCAACAACTTCTCGCTTCCCGAGACCCAGTCGACCCAGGCCATCCACCTGCTCCAAGCGGTGTCGCCGCGGGTGGCCGGAGACACCGAACAGGTCGTCATCGCCACCTCGGGCGGGGTCCGGGTCACCGACCCCGTAGTCGAGGCCCGGGTGACGCGCATGCTCTCCGCTCTTTCGAGGGTGCCGCACGTGACCAACATCGTTGCGCCTTATGGCGCCGAGGGAGCAGGGCACGTCAGCGCCGACCGCACGGTGGCCTTCGCAAACGTGACGTTCGACCAGCAGGGCCAGAACGTTTCTCAAAGCCTGGCGAAAACCTTTGTCCGCACCGCCCAGTCAGCCGACGCGCCCGGCATACACGTAGCCGTCGCCGGCCAGGTTGCGGAAAGAACCGACCGCCAATCCATCGGCGGCACCGGCCTGGGGATCATCCTCGCCGCGGTCGTGCTGCTGCTCGTGTTCGGGTCCATCTTCGCCATGGCGTTGCCATTGATCTCGGCTCTGGTTTCGCTCGGCAGCGCGATCGGCATCATCGGCCTTTTGAGCCACGTGCTCAAGATGCCCCAGTTCTCCAACGAACTCGTCCTCCTGATCGGGCTCGGGGTCGGTGTCGACTACGCCCTGTTCATCGTCACCCGACACCGCCAGGGTCTGGTCGCGGGCCGCGACGTAGAGACGTCCATCGTCGACGCGGTGAACACATCAGGACGGGCGGTTCTCTTCGCCGGGATCATCGTGTGCATCGCCCTGCTCGGAATGTTCGCGCTCGGGGTCAGCTTCCTCTACGGGTTGGCCGTCGCCGCGGCCCTGGGGGTGGCCCTCACCATGGTGGCCGCCCTCACGCTCCTCCCGGCGCTGCTCGGCTTCATCGGCCCGAAGGTGCTCTCGCGTCGTCAGAAGAAGGAGCTCGCCGCCCACGGGCCGAGGGTCATCGGCACCAGCTCCAAGGGCTTCTGGCCGCGATGGGCCGACCTGGTCCGCCGGCAACCGGTCGTGCCGGCGTTGATCGCCCTGGCCGTCGTTGTCGTGATCGCACTGCCCTTCTTCTCTCTGCGCATGGGCTTCTCCGACCAGGGCAACAACCCCACCGGGACCACGACCCGGGAGGCCTACGACCTGCTGGCCAGAGGCTTCGGGCCGGGCTTCAACGGTCCGCTCCAACTGGTCGCCGTCGTAGATAACTCCGGACAAAGGGCGGCCCTCGACCGGGTCCTGACCGACGTTGCCGCCCAGCGTGACGTTGCTCGAGTCTCGAGCCCTCAATTCATCCCCGACAACCACGGTTCGCAGGTCGCGTTGGTCGACGCTTACCCCAAGAGCGCCCCGCAGGACGCCGCGACGAGCAGCCTGGTGAGCCATCTGCGAAGCCGGACCGTGCCAGGAGCAGTCGGATCGTCGGGGCTGCGTGTGTACGTCGGCGGCACCACCGCGATCTTCACCGACTTCTCGCACGTGCTGTCCGCCAAGCTCTGGTTGTTTATCGGGATAGTCGTGCTGCTGTCGTTCCTCCTGCTATCGGTGGTGTTCCGCAGCTTCGTGGTTCCGCTCATCTCGGCGGCCATGAACATGCTGTCGATCGGAGCTGCGTTCGGGGTGCTCGTTGCCGTCTTCCAATGGGGTCATCTGGGCAACGTGTTCGGCGTCAATCGCGCCGGCCCGATCGAATCGTTCCTTCCCGTGATGCTCTTCGCCATCCTGTTCGGCCTGTCCATGGACTACCAGGTGTTCCTGGTAACGCGCATCCACGAAGAGCGGATCAAGAGCGGCGACAACGCGCTGGGCGTGCGGCGCGGCCTCGCGGCCACCGGCAAGACCATAACTGCAGCGGCGCTGATCATGATCTTCGTGTTCGGCTCGTTCATCCTGGGAGGCGAACGGGTCATCAAGGAGTTCGGCCTCGGTCTTGCGGCCGGGATATTCATAGATGCCGTCCTTATCCGCATGGCCATCGTCCCGTCGCTCATGCTGCTCACGGGCGAGTCGAACTGGTGGTTCCCACGCGCCCTCGACCGCGTCCTGCCCACGGTCGGTTTCGATCTGGCTGAACTGGACGCCGATCGGGCGGACGCCGCTGCCGAGGGCGAGAGGGCCCCGGCCGGGGTGAGCTAAGCCCCACGTAGCTCCCGAGATGCAATCCCTGGGGGTTTCGTTCTCGTATATGTGACGGCAAGTGCCGTATGTCGGATTTGAGGAGGCTGTGGGATGGTGAGCGCGCGCGCCGGGGTCCTAGTGGCACCTTCGTCTCGGGGCTGGCGGAGCTTCTGGAGGTCGGCGGTTTTCTGGGCCCTTCCGGCAGTGACCCTCGTCGCTGTGTTGGTAGGCGGCGCCGCCGGCGCCGGAGCCGCGTCGACGACGGTTACGGAAAAGAACAACCCGACGTTCGGCACTATCCTCGCCGACAGCGCCGGCGCGACCCTTTACACGCTGACCAACAACGGTCAGCCGGTGCTGTGCACCGGCATCTGCGCGCAAGTCTGGCCCCCGCTAACCGTGCCCCCCGGCACCACAGTTACTGGCCCTCCCGGGGTGTGCTGCCTGGGGAGCACGACCAACGCCAACGGTGACGCGGTCACCTACAAGGGCGATCCGCTCTACCGCTACGTCAACGACAGTTCCCCATCGGACGCGACCGGAGACGGCGTAAACAGCTTCGGCGGGACCTGGCATGTAGTCCGTGTCACGGCCTCAACTACAACCACCACGACGACTGCCCCTTCACCGACCACGGCGACGACGGCCCCGCCGACCAGTCCGCCGGCCACGACGGCGGGATCGGCGGCGGGATCGGCGACGGGATCCGCTGCCGCCGGAACAGCCGCATCAAGCCCCGCATCCTCCGCCGCAGCTGTGCCTCTGGGCTCGCCGGGAACTGGCGGGACTCCACCTCGAATCGCCGGGATAGGTGTACCGGTTGGTATCGGAGCGGTTCTGCTGGGTCTGGCGTTTGCTGCCAAGGCCCGGCGCAATGCCCAGGCTCGACGAAAGAGGTGAGGTGAGACTTGAAATCCGCCTCTGGTGGGTCGTCGCGGTAGAACTCGTCGCGGCAGGGTTCGGCCTCGCCCTCTTGCAAACCACGACACCCCAATTCGTTCACGCGCCGATCCCCCACGTGAGCCACCCTCCCTCACCGCAGCTTCTTCAAAGCGTCCGAGCAGCCACTCCACCTCCTGCACGGTCGGCGCCTGTGAGCATCTCCGTCCCCGCGCTGGGCATCGTGTCGGGGCTCGGTCCGCCGCGGGGCCTTAATCGCGACGGCACCATCGACGACGCACCGCTGGCCGGGCCCACGTGGTCGCTGCCGTGGTGGTACGACGCCGGCGCGTCCCCTGGCCAACCTGGGTCCGCCGTCCTTCTGGGACATGTCGACTCTTCTATCGGTGCTGGCCATCTGGGCGTGTTCTTCCGTCTCGGCGACCTAGCACCTGGTGACAAAATCGCTCTCACGTTGGCAGACGGCTCGCTCACCCGGTGGACCGCGGTCTCGAATGTCCTCTATCCAGATGGACGGTTCCCCAACGCTCTGGTTTACAGCCAGTCCGGACCACCAACGCTCCGATTGGTGACGTGCGGCGGCTCGTTCAATTGGCAGACGCACCACTACGAGTCCGCCGTCGTGGTGACCGCCGTCGAGAGTTCCTGACAGAGTCGGGCGAGCGCCGAGCTTGACAGTCCGATCCCAGCAGGGGCAGGAATTCGCCCCTTACAGATCGAACCTGGCGAAATCGGACAACCCAGCCGCAGATCTGCCCGGCAGCGCCGTAGGACCGCGGCTGCGATCGCCACGGTCGTTGCCGCGATCGGGCTGACCTTCGCGCCGGTCGCCAAGGCAATGATGGGCCCAGGCGGCACGGGGGTGGCTGGGCCCGCAGCCGGCAGCCGCGCAGCGCAGCTTGCCGACAGCGTGCCCGGCATCCCCGGCC